>CAZRTE010000053.1:13802-16943 GCA_964602945.1 uncultured Gaiellales bacterium | reverse complement strand
GTGCCGCTCGAGCACGCCCGCGTAGAGGCCGGTCGCGTTCTCCTCGACCACGACGACACGTGTCGCGCGGCCGAGCGCCCGGGCGAGAAGTCGCTCGGGAACCGGGAAGAGCGTCTGCACCCCGAGGAACGAGACGCGGCCGCCGCCCGCCCGCACCCGGCGGCACGCCTCGAGCGCGGCCCGGGCCGAGACGCCGTAGGAGACGACGAGCACGTCGGCGTCCGCGTCGAGCTCCTCGCGGGCGTAGGACATCACTTCGGCGTGGGCCTCGATCTTCGTCCGCAGCTCCGCGAGCACCTCGACCACCACCGCGTTCGGCTTGCGGAGCCGTCCCTCGCGGTCGTGGGCGGAGCCGGTGACGACGAGCCGGCGCCGGGGGAACCCGTCCCGCGTGACGAGCGGGAGCCCTTCCAGCGCCGCCCGGTCGACGGTCTCGCTCGTCATCCCGACCTCCTTGTCCGAGAGCAGGACGACCGGTGTGCGCAGGCGCTCCGACCACTCGAAGGCGCGCCGGGTCAGGTGCCAGCAGTCTGCCGCCGTCGCAGGCGCGAAGACGGGGATCGTGTAGCCGCCGGAGGTGCAGAACTCGGCGAGGAGGACGTCGCCCTGCGCGCCCTGCGTCGCGCCGCCCGTCGAGGGGCCGAGCCGCTGGACCAAGGCGATCACGACCGGGGTCTCGGTCATGACCGCGTACTGGACGGTCTCGATCATCAGGCAGAAGCCGGGCCCCGAGGTCGCGGTCATCGCGGGGTGGCCCGCGAGGGACGCGCCGACGCAGGCCGTGAGCGCCGAGATCTCGTCGGGCGCGGAGAGAGCGAGGCCGCCGCGCCGGGGCAGCTCGGCCATCATCGTCCGGAAGATCTCGCTCGACGGCGTGATCGGATAGCCGGCGAAGAAGCGGCAGCCGGCCGAGAGCGCTCCGAGCGCCGTCAGCCGGTTTCCCGACACGAGCTCGACCCCGCTGGCCGTGGCGACGCTCACCTATCGGGTCTGCCATCAGGACGCGGTGGACGCGTCGGGGAATCCGCGGATCGGCGGCGCGGCGGGTGCGCGGCGGCGCCGCGTAGGATCCACCCGTGGCTTCGGGGTCGCGACGCCTTGCGCTCGCGGTGGTGCTGTCGGCGGTGCTGCTGGTGCCGGCTGCGGGCGCGTCGGCGACGGCGCGCGACCGCTCGGCGTACGCCGGGTTGGGCACGTGGCTCGACATCTACGCGAAGAAGGCCGTCTGGCGTCAGCCCGGGCTGCAGGTGGCGGCCATGGCGAAGGACGGAGTCCGGACGCTCTATCTGGAGACCGGCAACTACCGGCAGCGCGTCGACCTGGTGCGGCCGCGGGCCGTGGGACGCTTCGTCGACGCCGCCCACGCGGCCGGGTTGCGCGTGGTGGCCTGGTACCTGCCCTCGTTCGCGCGCCCGAGGCAGGACGAGCGGCGGGCGCTCGCCGCGATTCGCTTCCGCAGCGCGAGCGGCGAACGGTTCGACGGGTTCGCCCTCGACATCGAGGCGACCGTGGTCCGGCCGCTACGGCTGCGCGACCGGCGCCTGCTGCAGCTCTCCGCGCGGCTTCGCTCGGCCGTGGGATCCCGTTATGCGCTCGGGGCGATCGTCCCCTCGCCCGTCGGGATGTCACCGTCCTACTGGCCCCGCATGCCCTACCGGAGGCTCGCCCGCCTCTACGACGTGTTCCTGCCGATGGCCTACTTCACGCTGCGAGGCGTGCACGGCCGTAAGGCCACCCTCGCCTACCTCTCCGCCACCGTCGCCGCCGTCCGCGCCGGCACCGGCGACCCGAAGATCCCCATCCACCTGATCGGCGGGCTCAGCGGGGCGATGGGCAGCAGGGCGACCGCCGGCTTCATGGGCGCCGTCTCCGACTGCGCCCCCCTCGGCTACAGCCTGTACGCGTTCAACACGACCCGCCGGGCCACGTGGAAGGCACTCACCGCGCCGCTCCCAGCTCACACGGCGGGCGACCGCCCCTGCACCTGAGTACGACCAGCCCGGCGGGCAAGCGGCTGCTCCGCGTACGATCCGCGGCATGGCCCGCTTCCTCCACACGATGGTGCGGATCACCGACCCGGAGCTCAGCCGGGCCTTCTACGAGGCGCTCGGCTTCCGCTTCGAGCGCGACATGGACATCGTCCGGGGTGGCGAGCTCGAGGCGACGAACTACTTCTTCTCGCTCGGCGACCAGGAGTCGGTGCTCGAGCTGACCTTCAACCACGACGGGCGCACGTACGACCTCGGCACCGGCTACGGCCACATCGCGGTCGGCGTCGACGACCTCGCGGCGACGCTCGCGGAGCTGAAGGAGCAGGGCATCGAGCCCGAGCGCGAGCCGTACAGCGTTCGCGAGGGCGGCTCGCTGCTCTGCTTCGTCCGCGATCCGGACGGCTACCGGATCGAGCTCATCGGGAAGTAGCTCGGAACACTCTGATCAGGCGCCGAAGCGGGGCGCGCCGCCGGAGCGGCGCGCCCCTCATTCCTACTGGGTGTTGAACGTCGTCTGGCCGATGCCCGTGCTGTAACCGGAGGCGGTCACCGTCGCCAGTGCGCACCAGGAGCCGGCCGTCTTCGTGCGGAAGGTGACGCTCGCCTGGCCGCTGCCGTCGGTGGTCGCGCTGCCGGTCGCTGCCGGCGAGCTGCTACAGGTCGTGCCCTGGAACACCTCCAGCTGCACGCTCGCGCCGGCGATGCCGGTGTTGCTCCCGTCCTCGGCGGTGACGGTCAGCGGCACCCGGTAGTTCGGCCCCTTCTGCGAGACGGTTCCTGCGGTGACGGTGACCGTCATCGACTGGGTGCCGGGCTGGGTGACAGTCACCGCGTTGGAGGTGCTCGAGGTCGCCCCGTTGCTGTCGGTGACCGTGAGCGTCACGGTGTAGGTGCCTCCGCTGCCGTAGGTGTGTGACGGGTCCTGGGCGGTGGAGGTGCTTCCGTCGCCGAAAGCCCAGCTCCACTGGTCGATCGTGCCGCCGGTGTCGGTGCTGGTGTCGGTGAACGTGCAGTCCAGGCCGGAGCACGAGTCGCTGAACGAGGCCGCCGGCGTGCCGGTGGAGCCCCCGCCGCCGCCGAGCAGCGCGCCCGAGCCGTAGATCCAGCTGCCGCGGCCGGTGCAGAGGTCGTAGCCGACGAGGCAGGGTGC
>CAZRTE010000053.1:10802-13702 GCA_964602945.1 uncultured Gaiellales bacterium | reverse complement strand
GTCTCGTAGCTGCTGCAGCCGCCGCCGCCGCCCGACCAGCCCGTCTCGCTCCACGACCCGTTGCCGTTGTTCGTCAAGGTCGTGCCGCCGACCGAGATCACGTCCGGCGACGCCGACGGGTACTCGGCCGGCAGGCCGGAGTCGCCGGCGGAGACGAAGAAGCTCACGCCCGAATGGACGAAGTGGGAGTCGTAGGACGTCTCGCCGCTCGACTCGGAGCCGCCCCAGCTGTTCGAGACGTACTGGGCGTGGCCGGCCGCGTAGTCCTCCGCCGCGAGCAGGTCCGCGAAGCTGCTCGAGCTCGCCTCGACGAGCAGGATCTTCGCCCCGGGTGCGATCGCGTGGGCCCACTCGATGTCGAGCGAGATCTCGAGCGCCCAGCCCGAGTCCCTGCGCGGGTAGCTCGTACCGCCGTTCTGGTCGACCTTGGTGAAGCAGCCGTTCGCGGTGGTGCAGGCGGGCAGCCCGAACTGGCTCGAGAAGGTGTTCAGGTCGCTCTCGGCGTTCGGGTCGTCGTAGGCGTCGACGATCGCGATCGTCTTCCCGGCGCCTGCTGTGGCACTGGTCGCGAAGCCGTAGACCGCCTTGATCGTCGCCGGGTCGAGCCCGCTCGGCGACGAGCTCGCGAGCGGGTTGCCGCGGCTGTCGGTCACGACGAGCTCGTGGCAGTGCGCATATCCCACCGGCGGGTTCGGGCAGACGGCGCGGTAGCTCGCGTGCCTGTTTGCACCCTCGGCTCCGAGCGCGGGCAGCGCAACCAGCACGACCGCCCCGGCCAGCACGGCGAGGAGAAAACCACGTCTCATCAAGCACCCCCTGCGACTCGACCCCCGGACACGACCCGCCTTACCGTAGACGGAGGCTGCGCCGCTGGCAACCCCTGGCGAGAGTGAGCGGGCGAGGCTCCGTCCGGGCCTTTGCGTACGGGGCTGGCACCAGTGCCGGCCGCCGGGAAGCGCCATTGGCCGGCGGGACGCACCGCGCGAGGCTCAGCAGACCCGGGAGAGCAGGCCGGTCTCGACGTCGTAGATGAAGCCGCCGGCCACGAGCCCGTCGAGGTAGGGAAAGGCACGCACCCGCAGCACGTCGCGGCGCACGGTCGCCTCGAGTCCCGCGCCGACCGCGAACGAGAGGCTGTGCGTCGCGGGCGAGCCGTGGCGCTCGAGCTCGGAGTGCAGCTCGTCCTCGCTCTCGACGCCCATGCGGCAGTCGGTGTGCCCGACGACCACGACGCGCGTCACGCCGAGCAGCCGGTGGGCGACGAGGAGCGTCTTCAGGACCTCGAGGTCGACGCGTCCGCCGGCGTTGCGGAGGATCTTCGCGTCGCCAGGGGAGAGGCCGAGCTGTGCGAGCGGCTCGATGCGCGTGTCGATGCAGGTGACGACGGCGAGCCCTCTCGCGGGGCGGCCGCTCAGGCCGGCGAGCGCGAAGCGGCGCGCATACTCCTCGTTCGCGGCGAGGACGTCCTCGAACGCGTCGCCTCCCTCCACGCCCGGAGGCTAGCCCGACAGCGCTTTCTGGAGCGTCGAGATCGTGTGCGCGCCCGCGATCCCGTCCACCGTGAGCCCCTTCGCCGTCTGGAAGAGCTTGACGGCAGCCTCCGTCGCGGGCCCGTAGTCGCCGTCCGCCTTCCCCGGCGAGTAGCCGAGGGCGGCGAGCGCCTTCTGAAGGAGCTTGACCTGCGAGCCCGTGTCTCCCGGCTTGAGGGCCTTCGTCGGCGCCCGCACGGCAGGCGTCGTGGTCGCCGCCGTGGAGGTCGGCTGTGTCTGGGTCGGCGGCGGGTTGGTCGCCGTGGTGGCGGGTGCGGCGGCCGGACTGCTGTTGAAGACGCCGAGCGCCGCGAGGATGGCGAGGAGGACGACGATGGCCGAGACGCCGACGATCGCGACCTGCGTCGCGCTCAGCGCCCGTCCGCCGATGACGATCTCGTGCCCGCCGCCCGAGCGACGGCGCAGGGGCCGTTCCTCGGGCAGCACCCAGACATCCTCGACGCTCTCGTCGTAGACGCCGCGACCGGGGCGGCCGGCCTCTTTGGTGGGCGGCTCGGGCTCGTCGAACCAGTCGTCGTAGCCCGGGTCGCGCTGGTCGCGACCCTCCATCCCTGGGGACGGTAGCGCGTCCGGGAGGCTGCCGACAACTCGACGGTCTTGACAGACTCGTGTCATATGTGCAACATCACTGTTGCATGAGGGCACCGGAGCGGAAGCAGACACCGCCTGCGGTCGAGGACGACCTGCGGCGCGCGACGATCGACGTCCTGCGCGAGCGCGGCTTCTCGGGTCTCACGCTCGAGCGGGTGGCCGAGGTCGCCGGCCGCGCCCGGTCGACGCTGTGGCGCCAGGGGCTGTCGCGCGAGGTGCTGGTCGCGGCACTCGTGGGTGGGCTCGCCGACGACTTCCGCGAGACGATGTATCCGATCCTCACGTCGGAGGGGTCGGGGCGCGACCGGCTGAAGCGCGGGCTGGAGGCGCTCTGCGAGCTGCTCGACCGCCATCTCCCGCTGCTGCTCGCCACCGACGAGGCCTTCCACCAGGACACGGCGCCGGGCGTGCCGCCCGACTACCTGCATCCATTCATCCAGTTCCTCCGTGAGGGCGCCCGCGACGGCTCGCTGCCCGAGTCCGCCGACGTCGTCCGCACGGCGGACCTCGCGTTCAACACGCTCGCGTGGCCGTACGTCCACCTGCGCGGACGGCACGAGTGGCCGGCCGAGGAGGCGCGCGCGTGCGTCGTCGGCGTCGTCCTGCACGGCATCGCGGGGCCTGAGAGCCCCGCCTGCACGAGTCAGCGAAAGGAGTCGACATGAGCATGACGCTGCCCTATCGGGAGCCGCTCGTACCGCGCGAGCCGGGCGGGCGCCGGATTCCGGAGCCGCCACGCCGCGGGGAGCCGGGAGGCCC
>CAZRTE010000053.1:0-10702 GCA_964602945.1 uncultured Gaiellales bacterium | reverse complement strand
CCCTCGGCGACGTCGCCCGCGTCCACCTCTACCGCTGGGGAGACGGCGGAGCCCACTTCCACGTCTGGTTCCTGCCGAGACCGCTCGGGCTGCTCGAGGCCTCGGGGATGATGCTGCCGCTCTGGGAGGACGTGCTCCCGAACGTGCCCGACGAGGAGCTCGCCGCCGCGGCGAAGCGCGTCGCGGCGGAGATGTGACGGAGGCGCAAGGGGTCGCGCTCGTCGCGGGCGCGACCAGGGGCGCGGGCCGGGCGATCGCCGTCGAGCTCGCGCGCGCCGGCTTCCACGTCTACGCCACCGGCCG
This sequence comes from uncultured Gaiellales bacterium, assembly GCA_964602945.1. GTDB lineage: Bacteria > Actinomycetota > Thermoleophilia > Gaiellales > Gaiellaceae > Palsa-739. Next base: position 10,399 of record CAZRTE010000053.1, on the reverse strand, counting down.
GAGCAGCCGGACTCGCGGGCCGTCCGAGATCGGCCGGCCCGAGACGATCGAGGAGACCGGCGACCTGATACAGGCGGCAGGCGGGACCGGCTCGGCGCTCGTCGTCGACCACGAAGACCCGGACGCGGTCGCCGGCCTCGTCGGGATCGTCGAGCGCGACCACGGCCGTCTCGACGTCCTCGTCAACGACGTCTTCGGCGGCGACAGGTACATGGAGTGGGACAAGCCGCTCTGGGAGCACGACTGGGCCGGCGGGCTCCGGATGCTCCAGATGGGCGTGCACACGCACCTGATCACCTGCCGGGCGGCGATCCCGCTCATGCTGCACACCGCCGCTGCGCACGGCAGCCGCGGGCTCGTCGTGGAGATGACCGACGGCACCTCCGAGGCGAACGCCGAGTTCCGGCGGAACGTCGGCTTCTACTACGACCTCGTCAAGGCGAACGTCGAGCGGATCGTCATCGGCCTCCACGCCGAGCTCGAGAACCGGCCCGTGACGGCGGTGGGCGTCACGCCCGGCTGGCTCCGCTCCGAGAGGATGCTGGAGAACTTCGGCGTCACCGAGGCGAACTGGCGGGACGCCTGCGTCGAGCGCCCCGGCTTCGGGATCTCCGAGTCGCCGGCCTATGTCGCGAGGGGTGTCGCCGCGCTCGCCCGCGCCACCGACGCCGACCGGTGGGCCGGCACGATCGTCAGCGCACGCCGGCTCGCGGACGCGTACGGCGTCACGGACATCGACGGCAGCCGTCCCGACTGCTGGGGTCACATAGCCGCCCACGGCTGGGAGCACGAGGGCGGCGTGGGCATCGACGAGTTCCGGTGAGCCGGTACACGTGACGGCCCTGCTGATCGTGCTCGCCCTCGGCTTCGCCTGGAGCATGGGGGCGCACTACACGGGCGCCGTGATGGGGATGCCGCACGCGCTCCGGGCGATCGGCGCCTGGCGGGCCCTGCTCCTGATGGCTCCCCTGACGTTGCTCGGCGCGACGTTCGCGAGCCATGCCGTCGAGCGGCGAGTGGGCTCGGGGCTGACCTCCGAACGGCTCTCGGTGAGCCAGCAGGTCGTCGTGATCGGGGTCGCCTTCGCCCTCACGACCGCCTTCAACCGCCTGCGCCTGCCGACCTCGACGATCCAGATCCTCGTCTTCGCCGTCGTCGGCGTCGCGCTCGCGGTGGGCGCGGGCGTGCACTGGCCGGAGATCGAGCATCTCGTCGAGGTCTGGGCCGCGGCGCCGGTGGCCGCCGTCGGGCTCGGTGTGCTCCTGACGCGCGGCCTCGACCGCCTGCCGCTGGGAGGGCGCGTCGGCGCGGCACTCGTGGCGATGGGGGCGGTGGCCGCCTTCGCCATGGGCGCGAACGACGTCTCGAACGCGAGCGGCGCGCTCGTCGGCACCGGCACCTTCGGGCCGCTCGCGGCGGGCGCGGTCGGCGGTGCCGGGCTCGCGCTCGGCGTCCTCACCTGGGGCAAGCCGCTCCTGCGCAGGGTCGCCTTCGAGATCGTCGCGGTCGACCGGGCCATGGCCACGGCCGCGCAACTCGTCCAGGCCGCCGTCGTGCTCGCCGCGGTGGCCTTCGGCTTCTTCACCTCCATGAACCAGGCGCTCGTCGGCGCGATGGCCGGAGCCGGCCTCGCCCGCGGGCGCGAGACCGTCCACCTCTCGACGCTCCTCTCGATCCTCCAGGGCTGGGTGCTCGGCCCGGCGGTCTCGATCGCGGCGGGCTACCTGCTCGGTCTCACGGTGCGGTAGGTGTTCACGCTTTCGCCGGAAAGCCGCCACCCAGCCGTGAACCCTGGCCGGGTAGCGTCGTCGTCATGGCGACGAGAGCGGCGACACCATGGGGGCCGGCGGAGCTCGTCGAGGAGCTGACGGTCTCGCAGCAGGCGGGCAGGAAGCGCTTCGCCTCGAAGCTCCAGCTGCTCGAGACGGCGAAGGGCGAGCGGCTCGTCCGCTTCTCCTACTCGGGGCCCGGCGGCGGCGTCCGCGGGCCGGTCACGCTGCGGGAACGAGACATCGGGCGGCTGCGAGCCGCGCTCGTCCAGCACCCGGCGCTCGCCGAGGCGCTCGGCATCCCGTGACGCTCTCAGGCAGTCGCGAGCGCGCGCTCGCGCGCCGCGTCGACGAGCGAGGCGAGGAGCAGGGCGCCGTGGTCGGAGCCCAGGAGCGGGTCGACGGCGTGCTCGGGATGCGGCATGAGCCCCATGACGTTGCCCGCGGCGCTGCAGACTCCGGCGATGTCGTCCACCGAGCCGTTCGGGTTGTCGACGTAGCGGAGCACGACCTGGGCCGGATCGAGATCCGGCGGGGGCAGGTAGCGCCCGTCGCCGTGCTTGACGGGGATGACGAGCCTCTGGCCCTCCCTGCAGCGCGACGTGAACGGCAGGTCGTCCCGCTCCACCCTCAGCCGGACGTCGCGGCAGACGAAGCGGAGGGACGCGTTCTGCAGCAGGGCCCCGGGCAGCAGGTCCGCCTCGCAGAGGATCTGGAAGCCGTTGCAGATCCCGAGCACGAGGCCGCCCCGCTCCGCGAAGTCGCGCACGGCGGCGGTCACCGGCGAGAAGCGCGCGATCGCCCCGCAGCGGAGGTAGTCGCCGTAGGAGAAGCCCCCCGGGAGAACGACGGCGTCGAGCTCCGGCAGCTCCGGGTCGGAGTGCCAGACCGGCAGCGCCTCCGCGTCGAGCGCTCCGAGCGCCCAGAGCGCGTCGCGGTCGTCCTGTGAGCCGGGGTAGGTCACGACTCCGACGCGCGGCCGGCGCGGCCCGCTCACGGCCATCAGGGAGTGACCTCGATCTCGTAGCTCTCGATCAGCGAGTTCGCGAGCAGCCGCTCGCACATCTGCTCGACCTCCGCCTTCGCCGCCGTCGCGTCCGCCACCTCGAGCTCGAGGTCGATCACCTTGCCCACCCGCACGTCCCGTACCGCGAAGCCGAGGTGGCCGAGCGCCGAGCCGACAGCTTCGCCCTGCGGGTCGAGAATCCCGGCCTTCGGCCGGACCAGCACGGTCGCCCTCATTCCGGGGCCTCCGACGAATGCGCAGTGTGCGGTGGGGTGGTCATCCGAGCACCACGCCGGGGTCGCCGAGATAGCGGTCGAAGGGGATCGTCGTGAGGCGCTCGAACGCCTCGACGTACTTCGCCCGGGTGGCCTGGACGACCTCGTCGGGCAGCTCTGGACCGGGAGGCGTCTTGTCCCAGCCGGTCGTCTCGCAGTAGTCGCGGACGTACTGCTTGTCGAAGCTGTCCTGTCCCCGGCCGGGCTCGTAGGCGTCTCCGGGCCAGAAGCGGGAGGAGTCGGGCGTCAGCGCCTCGTCGCCGAGGACGAGGTTGCCCTCCGGATCGAGCCCGAGCTCGAACTTCGTGTCCGCGATGATGATCCCGGCCCGCAGCGCATGCTCCGCGGCGGTCGAGTAGAGGCGCAGCGAGACCTCCTCCACCTCGCGCAGCCGCTCCTCGCCGACGAGCTCCGCCGCCTGCTCGCGCGTGATGTTCTCGTCGTGCCCCTCCTGCGCCTTCGTCGCCGGCGTGAAGATCGGCTCGGGCAGCTTCTGCGACTCCTGCAGGCCCTCCGGCAGCAGGTGGCCGCAGACCTCGCCCGTCGCCTTGTAGTCCTTCCACCCGGAGCCGGTGATGTAGCCCCGCACGACGCACTCGATCGGCAGCATCTCCAACCGGCGGCAGTCCATCGAGCGGCCGTCCTCGCGGATCCCGAGCATGTGGTTCGCCACGATCGGCCGCAGGAGCGTGAACCAGTAGCCGGAGAGACCGGTGAGGACACGCCCCTTGTCCGGGATCTCCGTCGGGAGGACGACGTCGAAGGTCGAGATCCGGTCGGACGCGACGAGCAGCAACTGCTCGTCGTCGATTGCGTAGATCTCCCGGACCTTGCCGGAGGCGATGTGGGTCTCAGGCATGTGCAGGTTCCCCCTTGAGTGTGTCGAGACGTGAGAAGACGGTGTCGACGTGCCGGGTGTAGGCGGAGAGGTCGAAGACGGCGTCGAGCTCGACCCGGGACGCGATCTCGTCGTCGGCGCGGCAGAGCTCGCGGAAGTCGAGCTCCTCCTCCCAGGCGCGCATCGCGGCCCGCTGCACGAGCCGGTAGGCCACGTCGCGGCCGAGGCCGGACTCGACGAGCGCGAGCAGCAGCCGCTGCGAGAAGTAGAGGCCGTGGCTCGAGTCGAGGTTGCGGCGCATCCGCTCCGGATGGACGACGAGGCCGTCCATGATCCAGACGAAGCGGTCGAGCATGTAGTCGAGGGCGAGGAACGCGTCGGGGACGGCGATGCGCTCGGCGGACGAGTGGGAGATGTCGCGCTCGTGCCAGAGGGCGACGTTCTCGAGGCCGACCGTCGCGGCCGCCCGCACGATGCGCGCGAGCCCGCAGATGCGCTCGGCGACCTTCGGGTTGCGCTTGTGCGGCATCGCGGACGAGCCCTTCATCCCGGTGGCGAAGGGCTCCTCGACCTCGTGGACCTCGGTGCGGGCGAGGTGCCGGACCTCGAGGGCGAACCGCTCGAGCGAGGTCGCGCAGAGGGCGAGCGCGTTCAGCAGCTCGGCGTGCCGGTCGCGCGCGATGACCTGCGTCGAGAGCGGATCGGGCTCGAGGCCGAGGCGCTCGCAGGCGATCCGCTCCACCTCCGGCTCGACCGCGACGTACGTTCCGACCGGCCCGGAGAGTTGCCCGACGCGATTCTGCTCGAGCGCGCGGGCGAGCCGCCGGCGCGCGCGATCGAGCTCGAACGCCCAGCCGGCGAGCTTCCAGCCGAACGTCATGGGCTCGGCGTGGATCCCGTGCGAGCGGCCGATGCAGAGCGTCGCGCGGTGCTCCTCCGCACGCCGGATCACGACCTCGAGCGCGCGGTCGATGCCCGCCAGGATCAGCGCTCCCGCCTCGCGCACCTGGAGGGCGAGCCCGGTGTCGACGACGTCCGACGACGTGAGCCCGTAGTGGACGAAGCGACCTTCGGGGCCGAGCTGCTCCGCGACCGCGTCGACGAATGCGGCGGTGTCGTGGTCGGTGACCCGCTCGATCTCCGCGACGCGCTCGGGAGTCGGCGGGGTCGCCTGCGCGATCAGTGCCGCGGCGTCCTGCGGCACGGCGCCGAGCTCCGCCCAGGCGGCGGTGGCGGCGAGCTCGACCTCCAGCCAGGCGGCGAGCTTTCCCTCGTCCGACCAGATCCTGGCCATGGCCGGGCGGGAGTAGCGCGCGATCACGCTCCGAGTCTAGAGGGCACCGAGGATGCGCAGCGCGAGCGCGGCGGCGTTGCGGGCGTTGTCCACGCCGACGGCCGCGACGGGCACGCCGGGCGGCATCTGCGCGATCGAGAGCAGCGCATCGAGCCCGTCGAGGACGCTGAGGCTCGAGCGCAGCGGGACGCCGATCACCGGCAGGTCGGTGTGTGCGGCCACGGCTCCGGGCAGCGCGGCCGCGAGCCCCGCGCCGCAGATGAGCACGCGCAGGCCGCGCTCACGGGCGCTGCGCGCGTACTCGGCCACCGCGTCCGGCGTCCGGTGCGCCGAGCGGACCTCGAACTCGTAGGGGATCCCGGCCTCGTCGAGCACCGTCATCGCCCCTTGCATCCGCTCGCGATCCGACTCGGAGCCGACGAGGATGCCGACGAGCGCTCCCTCAGGCATCGGCGGCGATGTCCTTCCGGTACTGCATGCCGGCGAAATCTATGCGGGCGGCGGCGTCGTACGCTGCGGTTCGCGCCGCTTCGACCGAGTCGCCGAGCCCGACGACGTCGAGGACTCGTCCTCCGTTCGTGACGAGCCGGCCGCCGTGGAGCGCCGTGCCCGCGTGGAAGACGAGCGCGCCCGCGGTCTCGGCGTCCTCCGTTCCTTCGATCGCCTCGCCGCGGTAGTCGCTTCGCGCCGGGTAGTCGGGCGCGGCGAGCACGACGGTGACGGCGGCGCGCGGGGAGACGTCTGCCTTCCCCCCGAGGTCGCCGGCGAGGAGCGGCAGGAGATCGCTGTCGAGACGTGGCAGGAGCGACTGGGTCTCGGGGTCGCCGAAGCGGCAGTTGAACTCGATCACGCGGAGGCCGTCGGCCGTGCGCATCAGGCCCGCGTAGAGCAGACCGTGGAACGGCGCGCCCCGCCGCGCGAGCTCGCGCAGCACCGGCAGGTGCACGGTCTCGAGGATCTCCTCCGCGGCGTCGTCGGGGACGTCCGGCAGGGGGGAGAAGGAGCCCATGCCGCCCGTGTTGGGGCCGGTGTCGCCGTCGCCGATCCGCTTGTAGTCGCGCGCCGGAGGGAGCGGGACGGCCTCTTCGCCCTCTGCGACGGCGAAGAGCGAGAGCTCCGGCCCCTCGAGCAGCTCCTCGACGTGGAACGGCTGCTCGAGCGCCTGGGCTGCTCGCAGCCCCGCGTCGAGCTCCTCCTGCGTGCGGCAGACCCAGACGCCCTTGCCGCTCGCGAGCCCGTCGGCCTTGAGCACGCACGGCGGACGGGCGACCGGCAGCGTCGCGGCTGTCGCGACCCCGGCCGCCTCGAGCACGTCCTTCGCGAACGACTTCGAGCCCTCGATCCGTGCCGCCGCGGCACTCGGCCCGAAGACGGCGATGCCGCGCTGCCGCAGCTCGTCTCCCAGACCGGCGACGAGCGGCGCCTCAGGCCCGACGACGACGAGATCGACCGGCAGCTCGCGGGCGAGAGAGACCACGGCTGCGAGGTCGTCGGCCCGGACCGGATGGCAGTGGGCGAGTGCGGCGATGCCGGGGTTGCCGGGCGCCGCATGGAGCTCGTCGACGCTGCCGCCGCGCGCGAGTGCCCACGCGAGGGCGTGCTCCCGGCCCCCCGACCCGACTACGAGCACTCGCACCTCCCGATCCTACGCCAGCCACGAGAGCCCCGAGGCGATGCAGCGCTACGCTCCGCCGGTGGACGCGCCGCCGTACAGCGCAGCCGCCGTCGAGGTTGTCCGCCTGCCGGGCGGCGGGAGCGGGCGCGACCGCGTCGCGGTCGAGGAGCCACTCGAGATCCGGATCGGCGGCCGGGCGGTCGCCGTGACGATGAGGACACCCGGCCATGACGAAGAGCTCGCGCTCGGCTTCTGCATCTCGGAGGGATTGCGGCCGCAGGAGGCGCGGCTGCCCGACGACCTGGCCGCGAACACCGTCGAGGTCGCGGCACCGGGGTACGACCCGGCGCGACTGCAGCGCAGCTTCTACACCTCGTCCTCGTGCGGCGTCTGCGGGAAGGGGGCGCTCGAGGCCGTCGCGGTCGAGGCTGCGCGCGTCGACTCGCGTCTGCGGGTGCCGTTGGAGCTCGTCGCCTCGCTGCCCGACCGGCTGCGCGAGGAGCAGGCGGCGTTCGCCGTGACCGGCGGCCTCCACGCGACGGGCCTCTTCTCCGTGAGCGGCGAGCTGCTGTGCGTGCGGGAGGACGTCGGGCGCCACAACGCGATGGACAAGGTCGTGGGCTGGGCCTTCCGCGAGGGGCTGCTGCCGCTCGCCGACCGCCTCCTCTGCGTGAGCGGGCGGCTCTCGTTCGAGCTCGTCCAGAAGGCGGCGGTGGCCGGGTGCCCGATCCTCGTCGCGGTCGGCGCTCCTTCCAGTCTCGCCGTCGAGCTCGCGGCGGACCGCGGCGTGACGCTGTGCGGCTTCGTCCGCGGCGGTGCGGCGAACGTCTACACCGAGCCGTGGCGAATCGAGACCTGACGGGGATCCTGCTCGTCGGCGGAGCGAGCACGCGCTTCGGCTCGCCGAAGGCGCTCGCGCGGCTCGGCGACGAGACGCTGGCCGCGCGGGGGTGGCGGCTGCTCGGAGAGGTCTGCGAGGAGCGGCTCGCAGTCGGCAAGCAGGCGGACGGCCTCGAGCTTCCGTTTCCGCTGCTCGACGACGGCACGGCGGTTCGTGTGCCGCTCGCCGGGATCGTGGCGGGGCTGCGCGCGGCGGCGCACGCGGTCGCGGTCGTCGTGCCGGTGGACTGTCCGCTGCTGGACGCCGCCGCACTGCGGAGCCTCGCCGCGGCGTGTCGGGACGCGGCCGTGCCGCAGACGGGGCCGCTGCCGGGCGCCTACGCGCGCTCGGCTCTGCCGGTGCTCGAGCGGCGGCTCGCGGCCGGGAAGCTGCGGTTGCGGGACGCGCTCGCCGAGCTCGAATCGGTGACCGTCGAGCTCGACCCGCATCTGCTCGTCAACGTCAACGAGCCTGCCGACCTCGCTGCGCTGGCTCCGGCGCCCGTCCCGACGGACCCATCCCAAACCCCCACCCGCCCACGGGGTGCCGGAAGGGTGGCACGAGAATCGTGACGCCGGTGTCGCAGCTTCCTCGCCGGGGTGTACGGGATTGCGGCCGCAGCCGCGGCCGGAGCGCTCAGGCGCCGGCGACGCTCGCGACGCCGTGCGGGGACAGGATCCGCTCCCGCTCGGCGCCGGTGCCGACGAGCGTCACCTCGGTCCCGAGCTCCCGCTCGACGAACTCGACGTAAGCGCGCGCAGCCGCCGGCAGGTCGTCGATGGAGGCGCAGGCGTCGAGCGGCTCGCGCCAGCCGGGCAGCACCTCGTAGACGGGCTCGGCGGCATGGAAGTCGCTCTGGTGGGCCGGGAACTCGCTCGTCTCGCTGCCGTCCCGGAGCCGGTAGCGGTTGCAGACGGGCAGCTCCGCGAGCTCGGAGAGGACGTCGAGCTTCGTCAGCGCGAGCTGGTCGATCCCGTTCACGCGGATCGCATAGCGGAGGGCGACGAGGTCGAGCCAGCCGCAGAGCCGTTCCCGCCCGGTCACCGTCCCGTACTCGCCGCCGAGCTCGCGCATGCGGGTCTGCTGCGGCTCGGGGATCAGGGTCGGGAACGGACCCTCGCCGACGCGGGTGACGTACGCCTTCGCGACCCCGAGGACGCGGTCGATGCGCTTCAGCCCGATGCCGACGCCGATGGCGGCATAGGCGGCGACGGGGTTGGAGGAGGTGACGAACGGATACGTGCCGTGGTCGAGGTCGAGCAGGGTCGCCTGGGCACCCTCGAACAGGACGAGCTTGCCGTTCCGCAAGGCGGTGTCCACGTAGAGGGACGTGTCGGCCACGAACGGCCGCAAGCGCTGCGCGTAGTCCTCGTACTGGGTCGCGACCGTCTCGAGCTCGAACGGCTCGGTCTCGTACACGCGCTCGAGCCAGAGGTTCTTCTCCGCGAGAGCCACCTCGATCTTCTGGCGAAGGATCTTGGGATCGAGGATGTCCTGCACCCGGATCCCGAGCCGCATCGCCTTGTCGGCGTAACAGGGGCCGATGCCGCGCTTCGTCGTCCCGATCGCGAGCTTGCCGAGCCGCCGCTCGCTCACCTGGTCGATCGCGACGTGCCACGGCATGATCAGGTGCGCGTTCCCGGAGACGTACACCTCGTCGGTCGGGTGGCCACGCCGCTCGAACTCGTCGAGCTCGCCGATCAGCACCTCGAGGTCGACGACGCAGCCGTTGCCGATCACGCACGGCTTGCCACGGACGATGCCGCTCGGCAGGGCGCGGATCTTGTACGTCTCGGAGCCGACGACGATCGTGTGGCCGGCGTTGGGGCCGCCCTGGTAGCGGCAGACGATGTCGGAGTGCTGGGCGAGCAGGTCGACGATCTTGCCCTTGCCCTCGTCACCCCACTGGGCACCGACGATGACGGTTGCGGGCACGGAGGAGAAGTATGCCGCGCCGCGCGGCCTACGCCGCGCCGCGCTCGACGAGCAGCTCGCGGAAATCGCGTCGCGCCTCGACCGGCACCTCGGCGGCGAGCCGCCGCAGCCGGCTCGAGGTCGGCCCCCCGACGCGCCCGGCGAGCTCACGCCATTCGCAGTTCGACGTCACGAGCGTCAGGCGGCGCGCCTGCTCGCGCTGGTTGACGAGGCTGTAGATGCGCTCTCGCGCCCACGGCGTGAGGTCCTCGGCGCCGAGGTCGTCGAGCAGGACGACGTCGTGGCCGTCCGGGTTCGCCGGCGGCTCGGCGTTCGGGCCCGAATAGCTCGCCCGCAGCGAGTCGAGCCAATCGGGAACGTTGAGGAAGAGGGCCGAGGCCGGCCGGTCGCTCCAGACGATCTCACGGAGGATCGCGACGCCCAGGTGCGTCTTGCCCGCGCCGGGAGGGCCGTGCAGGAACAGGCCCCGGCGCAGCGGCGTCCCGGCCCGGTACTCCTTGGCCCACTGCCGGCAGACCCCGAGCGCGTGCTCGGTTCCGAGTGCGGCCTCGAAGCCGGCGAAGGAGCAGTCCGCGTACGCCGGCGGGACGCGCACGCGCGCCCAGCGCATCTCGGCCCGGTGCTGGCCGTCGACGACCTCCTCGGCGGCGCGGCAGAGGTCGCAGTAGCGCTCCGCGGGGAACGTCTGGCCGAGCAGGACGACCTGCTCCGTCTCGAACTCGCGCCCGCAGCCGAGGCAGCGCGCGGTCGCCGGGCTACTGCTGGAGGCTGGCGAACTTGGCATAGC
>CAZRTE010000052.1:12147-17926 GCA_964602945.1 uncultured Gaiellales bacterium | reverse complement strand
TGACGTACAATGCGGTCGCCAGAAGTCACGGTTGTCGGGAGCGACGAGGAGGTGGGTGAACCCGAAATTCTGGCGGTAGATGGCATGCATCACTGATTCTTTCGGGCCTGCATGGAGCACCTTCATGTCCAGGCCGAGCAGGAAGCTCTGATCAGGGAGGCACGAGCTCGTCAACGCCGGCGAAGGCTACTCGGCGCAACGGGCGTTGCGATCGTCGCGGCGATCGGTCTCGGCGCCCATGCGCTCACGAGCGGTGGCGGCAGTCAGCGTGCCACCACCGGGGGCTCGCCGACCGCTACACCACCCCTCTGCCGATCGTCTCAGCTCTCCGCGACGGTCGGCTTCCAGGGCGCGACGGGCTCCCTCCTCGGGGCCGCCTCCCTCGAGAACACGAGCGGCTCGGCGTGCTCCCTGCCGCCCGGGAGACCGACGGTCGCGATCACTTCGAGCGGGCAGAGACTCCCGGTGCGGGAGTAGGAGCCTCCCCACGCGTTCCCGGGTCCACCCGCACACGCACTCACGCCCGGGTCGAAGGCCCTCGTCTGGATGCAGTGGTCCAACTGGTGCGGCAGGACGTCGGCCCCTTCGGTGTTCATGCTCCGCTTCCGCTGCAGCCGCAGTAACGGTCTGCGCGCCCCCGCGCCCGAGCGCGAGCCCACCTAGAGCGGGATGTTGCCGTGCTTGCGGCTGGGCCGCGGCTCCGCCTTCGTCAGCGCCGTCTCGAGCGCGTCGATCAGCACGGGGCGCGTCCGCCGGGGCTCGATCACGTCGTCGACGTAGCCGCGCTCCGCGGCCGTGTACGGGTTCGCGAACCGCTCCTTGTAGTCGGCGATCAGCTCCGGGCGCTCCTCCTCCGGCCGGTCGCGGTAGATGATGTTCACCGCGCCCTCGGGCCCCATCACCGCCACCTCCGCGGTCGGCCAGGCGAAGTTGAAGTCGGCGCGGATGTGCTTCGAGCTCATGACGTCGTACGCGCCGCCGTACGCCTTGCGCGTGATCACCGTGAGCTTGGGCACCGTGGCCTCGGCGTACGCGTAGAGGAGCTTCGCGCCGTGGCGGATGATCCCGCCCCACTCCTGCGCGGTTCCCGGCAGGAAGCCCGGCACGTCGACGAAGGTGACGAGCGGGACGTTGAAGGCGTCGCACGTGCGGACGAAGCGGGCCGCCTTGTTCGAGGCGTCGATGTCGAGGACGCCCGCGAGCGTGTGCGGCTGGTTGCCGACGACGCCGATCGGGTGGCCGCCGAGCCGTGCGAACCCGGTGACGATGTTCTCCGCCCACCGCTCGCTCACCTCGAGGAACTCGCCGTCGTCGCAGACCCGCCGGATCACGTCGTGCATGTCGTAGGGCCGGTTCGGGTTGTCGGGGACGAGCGTGTCGAGCTCCGCGTCCTCGCGGTCGACGGGATCGGTCGGCGCGCTCCACGCCGGGCGCTCGGCGTTGTTCTGCGGCAGGAAGGAGAGGAGGTAGCGCGCGTCCTCGAGGCACGACTCCTCGTCGGGTGCCGTGAACTGCGCGACGCCGGACTTCGCGGCGTGCGTCGCCGCGCCGCCGAGCTCCTCGAACGTGACCTCCTCGCCCGTCACCGTCCGCACGACGTCGGGGCCCGTGATGAACATGTACGAGGAGCCCTCGACCATGAAGATGAAGTCGGTGATCGCGGGCGAGTAGACGGCGCCGCCCGCGCACGGGCCCATCACGAGCGAGATCTGCGGCACGACGCCCGAGGCCTGCACGTTCCGCCAGAAGATCTCGGCGTAGCCGGCGAGCGAGACGACGCCCTCCTGGATCCGCGCCCCACCCGAGTCGTTGATCCCGATCACCGGGCAGCCGTACTTGACGGCGAGGTCCATCACCTTGCAGATCTTCTCGGCGAAGACCTCGCTCAGCGAGCCGCCGAAGACGGTGAAGTCCTGGGAGAAGACGAAGACGCGCCGCCCGAAGATCGTGCCGTGGCCCGTGACGACGGCGTCCCCGTAGGGGCGCCGGTCCATCATCCCGAAGTGCCACTCGCGGTGACGGACGTAGCGGTCGAGCTCGACGAACGAGCCCGGGTCGCAGAGCTTCTCGGCGCGCTCGCGGGCGAGCAGGCGGCCCTCGGAGCGCCGGCGCTCGACGGCCTTCTCGCTGCCGGCGTGCAGCGCCTCCTCCCGCAGCTGCTGCAGCCACTCGAGCTTGCCCGCGGTCGTGTCGTGCGTGTCGGCCACCGCCGCGGAGCCTAACGTTCGCATCCGTGAGGCAGCGCCTCCCCCCTCCGCTCCGCCTGCGCAACTTCGCGCTGCTCTGGACGTCGTCGCTCGCGAACGGGCTGGCGCTGCAGATGCTCGTCGTCGCGATCGGCTGGCAGGTGTACGCGATCCACAAGAATCCGCTCGACCTCGGGCTCGTCGGGCTCGCGGAGTTCCTGCCGCTGCCGATCCTCGCGCTGCCGGCCGGCCATCTCGCCGACCGGATGCCGCGCCGGCTCGTCGTGGCGGTCGGGCTCGTCCTGCAGGTGGCCATCGCGGTGACGCTCGTCGCGATCACCCTCGCGGGCGCGCACCGGCTCTGGCCGTTCCTCTCCATCGGCGTCCTCGCCGGGATCGCGTCCGCGGTCACGAACCCGGCAGGACGCGCCATCACGCCCGAGATCGTGCCGCCGGAGCTCCTCCCGGGCGCCGTCGCGCTGCGCAGCGTCGCCTCGCAGATCGGGATCGTCGTGGGGCCCGCCGTCGGCGGCGTGATCTTCGCGGTCGAACCGGTCGCGGTCTACATCACCGCGGCCGCGCTGTTCGCGCTCGCCGTGGTCACGATCCTCGGCGTCTCGTCGGGCGGCGCGGCCGCGCCGGCGACGGAGCTGACCTGGCAGACCATCTCGGCGGGCATCGGCTTCATCGTCCGCACCCGGATGCTGCTCGGCGCGATCTCGCTCGACCTCGTCGCCGTGCTGTTCGGCGACTCGATCGCGCTCGCTCCCGTCTTCGCGGCAACGATCCTCGACATCGGCCCGATCGGCCTCGGTGCCCTGCGGGCGGCACCATCGGCCGGAGCGCTCGTCGGCGCTCTGCTCCTCAGCCGGCGGCCGCTCCGATTGCCCGCCGGCGCGACCCTGCTCTCCGTCGTCGCGATCTTCGGCGCGATGATGATCGTGTTCGGGTTCTCGCGCTCGCTGCCGCTCTCGCTCGCCGCGCTCGCCGTGAGCGGCTTCGTCGACATGATCAGCATGAACATCCGCTCGACGACAGTGCTGCTCGTCACCCCGCGCGAGCTGCAGGGACGGGTGAGCGCGGTCGAATGGGTCTTCGTCAGCGCCTCCAACGAGCTCGGCGCATTCGAGTCGGGCGCCGTCGCGTCGCTGATCGGGACGGTGGCGGCGGTCGTCGCCGGCGGCGCCGTGATGATCGGGACCGCCGCCTCGTGGCGGCGCCTCTTCCCCGCCCTCGCCCGCATGGGCCGGCTCGACGAGCTGCGACCTGCCGAGATGTAGGGTCGGAGGCGTGACGGTCGGGCTGCTTCATCCCGGCGAGATGGGCGCGGCGATCGGCCGCACACTCCGCGACGGCGGCCTGGAGGTGAGCTGGGCATCCGCGGGACGCAGCCCGGCGACGAGGCAGCGCGCAGAGGCCGCCGGGCTCGAGGACGCGGGCAGCGTCGCAGAGCTGTGCCGCCGGGTCGAGGTTCTCGTCTCCGTCTGCCCGCCGCATGCGGCCCTCGAGGTCGCCGGCTCGGCAGTCGGGTTCCCGGGTGTCTATGTCGACGCGAATGCCGTCTCGCCCGCGACGGCGCGTGCTCTCGCGGCCCGGTTCCCCCGCTTCGTCGACGGCGGCATCGTCGGACCGCCTCCACGCGAGCAGGGGACGACCCGTCTCTACCTCTCCGGCGCGGAAGCGGGCGCCGTCGCCGAGCTCTTCTCCGCAACGTACGTCGAGGCGAAGGTGCTCTCGGGCGAGCCCGGTGCGGCGTCCGCCCTGAAGATGGCGTACGCGGCGTGGACGAAGGGCAGCGCGGCGCTGCTGCTGGCGACCCGGGCCGCCGCGGAGGCGAACGGCGTCGGCGACGCGCTCGACACCGAGTGGCGGACGTCGCTGCCCGGGCTCGACGAGCGGCTCGCGGCCGCTTCCCGCAGCGCCCGCGGCAAGGGCTGGCGCTGGGTGGCCGAGATGGAGGAGATCGCGCAGACGTTCGCCGCGGCCGGCCTCCCCACAGGCTTCCACGAAGCGGCGGCAGAGATGTACCGGCGGGCGGCGGAAGACTGATGGAGCCCATAGACCGCGCGACGCTCTGGCCGTACGACGAGCAAGGCGAGGCGCGTGAGTTCTACTACCAGCGCTACGGGAGCCCCACCGTCGCGGCAGCGGAGGCGGCGCTCGGCGAGCTCGACGGCGGCACGGCGCTCCTGTTCCCCTCCGGCTCGGGCGCGATGACGGCGCTCGTCCTCTCGCTGCTCCGGTCGGGGGACACGATCGCCCTCGCGGCAGGCTGCTACTACGGCACCGGCGTCGCCTTCGCCTCGCTCGAGAGATGGGGCCTGCGCGTCGTCGAGTTCGACCAGACGGGGCCGCCGCCCGACGGCGTCCAGCTCGTCTGGCTCGAAGCCCCGTCGAACCCGTACCTGACGATGCCCGACCTCGCAGCGGCGGCCGCCCATCCGGCTCGCGTCGTCGTCGACTCGACGGTGGCCACGCCCGTCCACCTCCGCCCCCTCGAGCACGGCGCCGACCTCGTCGTGCACAGCGCGACGAAGTACCTCGCCGGACACGACGACGCGCTCCTCGGCGCCGTCGTCTGCCGCGACGCCGCGACCGCGGACAAGCTCCGGGCCTTCCGGGGGCGCACGGGCATCGTCGCCGCGCCCGACCCCGCCTGGCTCCTGCTCCGCGGGCTGAGGACGCTCGAGCTGCGCGTGCGCCGGCAGACGGAGACGGCGGCCGGCCTCGCCGAGAGGCTGCGGGCCCACCCCGCGGTGACGACCGTCCGCTACCCCGGCCTCGGCGGGCTGCTCTCGTTCGACGTCGCCGACGCCGAGACCGCGACGAAGGTCGAGACGTCCACGCACGTGTTCGTGAACGCCACCTCGCTCGGCGGCGTCACGAGCCTGATCGAGACCCGCCGGCGCTGGGAAGGCGACCGCGTCCCTCCAGGGCTCCTTCGCCTCAGCGTCGGGCTCGAGGACCTCGACGTCCTCTGGGCCGATCTCGAGCAGGCGCTGGGCAGCTAGAGCGGCTCGTCGCGGCCCGGCTCGTCCACGCTGTTCGCCGTGCTGCGGCGCCGCGCCGCTTCGCGCCAGGCCTCGGCCATCGTCTCCTCGTCGACCTCTCCGCCGCCGCGACCGAGGTCGTTCTCCTGCTCGAACTGTGTCTGCTCGTCGCTCACGACGGCGACGTACCCCGGAGACGCTTCCGGTGAACGCGCCGGGGAAGAGAGCCGGAGGTCGGACTCGAACCGACGGCCGCCTCATTACAAGTGAGGTGCTCTACCAGCTGAGCTACTCCGGCCCGGCGTCAGCGTAACCGCCGGCCGGTACTAGAGCAGAACCTCGCGGTCCTTCTGGTGCGCGATGATCTTGCGCTTGACCCGCTGCAGCGCGTTGTCGATCGTCTTCGTGTCGCAGCCGAGAGACTCCGCCATCTCCTCGTAGGAGGAGCCCTCGAGGTAGAGCCGCAGGGCTTCGGACTCGAGACCCGAGAGGCCGGTACCGAGATTGAGGACGAGGCTCTGCAGCTCCTCGGTCGAGATCACGACGAGCGGCGGCTCGTGCACGGCCGGGCCCGGGAGGGCGTCTCCGAGCGTGCAGTCCCCA
>CAZRTE010000052.1:0-12137 GCA_964602945.1 uncultured Gaiellales bacterium | reverse complement strand
CGTCGCCGTCCTGGCCGGCGGGCGAGTGGCTGAACGAGACGTACGTGTTGAGGGGCGAGTGCTTGAAGCGCGTCGCCGTCTTGATCGCCGTGATGATCTGCCGTGTCACGCAGAGCTCGGCGAAGCTGCGGAAGGACGTGCCCTGGTCGGAGCGGAAGTCCCGGACCGCCTTGTAGAGACCGATCAGCCCCTCCTGCAGCAGGTCGTCGTTGTCGCCGCCGGCGAGAAAGTACGAGCTCGCCTTCAGCCGCACGAAGCCCGTGTAGCGGCGGATGAGCCCGTCCATCGCCTCGCCGTCGCCGTTGCGGGCCTTGAGCACGAGCTGCAGATCCTCTAGCTCTCGTTGAGCTTTCTGCGGCGAATACGCGGGTGCGCTGCGAGCAGCCACGGTGTCTCCCCACGGTTGCCAGGGTGAAGTCTCACCCTGTAGTTGAGGGCGAAGATAGCAGGGGGTCCAAGGTTTTACAAGTCCAATTGCGCTGGACCCATCTTGCCGGGGACCCAGGACGCTAGTTCTACCGTCCGCTAGGACGCGTGTACTAGCCCTGGCCGCGGCGGAGACGCTCGAGCCTGGCCAGCGTCTCGGGATCGAGCCGGTCGCGGAGGTCTCCGGGCCGGGCCGGCGGCTGGGTCGGCCGCGAGAGCTCGGCGAGGAACGTCTGCGAGGAGACCTTCCGCACCTCGATGCCGCTCGTGCCGCGGACCGCCACGTCGGACGAGACGAGAGCGACCTCCTCCCGGCCCCGGTGCTCCGCCGCGAGCCGCTCGAGCAACGCGTCCGCGTCCTTCGCCCAGCGCACCTCGAGCGCGCCGTGCCGCTCGGAGGCGCCCTCGCCGTCGAAGACGAGCACGCCGCGGGCGCCCTGGGCGGCCACCCAGCTCGCGAGGAGATCGCGGAGCTCCTCCGGCGATCCGAACCCGCCCGCGTGGAGCAGGTTGAAGCCGTCGAAGAGGTAGAGGGTCGACTCGGCCACGAATCCGTCCTTGTAACAGTCTGTTACTTGCTCCTCTGGCGGCGGGCCTCGTACAGCAGGAGCGCGGCCGCGACGCTCACGTTGAGCGACTCGACGAGGCCGAGCTGCGGGATCGAGACCTCGAGGTCGCACGTCCGGCGCACGAGCGGCCGCAGCCCCTTCCCCTCGGCGCCGAAGACGAACGCGATCCCGCCCGCGAGGTCCGCCTCCCACAGCGGAGTTCCCGTGCCTCCGGCGGCGGCGGCCACCCACAGGTCGCCGCGCTTGATCTCGGCGAGGTAGCGCGCGAGATTCGGGACGACGGCGACCGGCAGATGCTCGACGGCTCCCGCCGAGGCGCGGCAGACGGCCGCGGTCACCTGTGCGGAGCCGTGGGCCGGGACGACGACGCCGCTCGCCCCCGCTCCCTCCGCGCTGCGGATCACGGCACCGAGGTTGCGCGGGTCGCTCACCTGGTCGAGGCAGGCCAGCAGCGGCGTGGCGCCGGCGGCGAGCTCGAAGGCATCGGCGTAGCGGAACGGCTCGCACCAGGCGACGACGCCCTGGTGGTCGCGCGTCCCTGCGGCGTCGGAGAGCTCGCGCTCGGGCTTGACCTGGACGCGCGGGCGCTGTGCCTCCTGCAGCCACGGCTCGTTCCGCAGCGCCCGCTCGCCCGCCCACAGCTCGAGCACCTCGCGCGGGCCGCGTAGCGCCTCCCGCACCGGCCTCCGCCCGTACACGACCTCCCGGGTCACGAGCGGCGAACGAGCCGGAAGCCGGGATGCTCGGCGACGTCGCGCACCTGCCAGCCCGCCGCCTCGATCGCCTCGCGCAGCCGGTCCGCCTCGGCGAAGTTCTTCGCTGCCCGCGCCTCGCGCCGCTGCTCGGCGAGCGCGACGACCTCGGCCGGCGCCTCCTCGGCCTCCGCGATCGAGTCGAGGCCGAAGACGGCGAACGCGCGCCGCAGCAGCTCGTGGTCGCGCCAGCGGTGCAGGACGGCGAGCGCCTCCGGCGTGTTGAAGTCGTCGTCGAGCGCAGCCTCGAACGCCGCCCAGTCCCCCACCGGCTCGCTCGGCGAGCGGAAGACGTTGCGGAACGTCTCGAGCTGCGCACGCGCCTGCTCGAGCGTCCCCTGATTGAAGTCGAGTGGCTTGCGCCACTGGCCCGAGAGGAGCAACATCAGCGCGACCTCTCGGCCCCAGTCGTCGATGACACCGCGGATGGTCATGTCGTTGCCAAGCGACTTCGACATCTTCTCGCCACCGCGCGTCAGGAGGCCGTTGTGCATCCAGATCCGGGCGAAGTCGTGGCCGAGCGCCAGCGACTGCGCGAGCTCGTTCTCGTGATGCGGGAAGACGAGGTCCAGGCCGCCGCCGTGGATCTCGAAGACGGGGCCGAAGGCGTCCTCGGCCATCACCGAGCACTCGATGTGCCAGCCGGGCCGGCCCTTCCCCCACGGCGAGTCCCACGACGTGTCCTCGCCCGGCTTCGTCGCCTTCCAGAGCGCGAAGTCCTGTGGCGCACGCTTGAGCGCGTTCTCTTCCTCCGGCTCCATGTGCTCCAACCTCTGACGGGAAAGGCGCCCGTAGCCCGGATCGGTCGCGACGCTGAAATAGACGTCGCCGCCTGCGTCGTACGCATGCCCGGTAGCGACGAGCTTCTCGATGAAGGCGACGATCGACGGCACCGCGTCCGTCGCCTGCGGGAGTGCGTCGGGCATGCCGAGTCCGAGGTCGCGCGTGTCGTCGAGATACCACTGCGTCGCACGCTGAGCGAGCTCGGCGCTCGCGCCCGGAGCGGCGTCGTAGATCTTGTCGTTGATGTCCGTGATGTTGTGGACGAGGGTCGCGTCGTAGCCACGCCGGCGCAGCCAGGCTCGCAGCCACATTCCGAGCGCAAACGGTCTCGCGTTCCCGATGTGCGCCCGCTGGTAGACGGTCGGGCCGCAGAAGTACATCCGAATCGGGCCCGGCGGCTCGGGAAGCTCTTCGAGCCTCCGCGTGAGAGTGCTGTAGAGGCGCACGGGCCTAGCGTACGGTGCGGCGCAGCAACTCGTCCCGCGGCAGCGCCGCGATCACAGCGGCGAGCTCGGGCCCGCGCTCGCGCCCCGTCAGCACCAGGCGCAGCGCCTTCAGATCGCCGCCGACCGCCTTCAGCTCGCGGACGATCGCGCGTGGCTCCGTGTCCGCCTCGACGAGCTCGCGGAAGCGCGAGAGGGTCTCCGGCGCGTCGACCTCCACGTCCCGCGGCGGCTCGAGCACGAGCCGCGCATACTCCCTCGCCTCCACGAGGTCGCGCGCGCCGCGCAGCACCGGGGCGGCGGCGACGGGGACGCCGGCGCGCGCCGCGAGCTCCTCGTCCCCGAGGGCGGCGAGCGCCTCCGTCGCGAGCCTCCGCAGTCGCGGGAGGTCGAAGTGGACGTCGTGGCGCGGCAGCCCGAGCTCTGCGAGGTACGCGCGCACCGCCTCGGCGGGTAGACCCTGTTCGCGCAGGTCGGCGAGCGACGACGCGCCCTGGCGCTTGCCGAGCTTCCGGCCGTCCTCGCCGAGCAGCAGGCCGTGGTAGACGAACTGCGGCGGCTCGGCGCCGAGCGCGACGATGAGCTCGCGCTGCAGCGCCTCGTTCGGACGGTGGTCGTTGCCCCGGATGACGTGCGTGATCCCGAAGTCGACGTCGTCGACCGCCGACGCGAGCCGGTAGGTCGGGCTGCCGTCCGGCCGCAGCAGCGTGACCTGGCCGAAGCGGAGCGCGCCCTCGTCGTCCGGCTCGCCGACGAGATGCGCCGCCTCCCGGTGCCGCACGTGCCGGTCGCTCTGGCGCAGCGGCCCCTCGTCCCAGGCGACCCCGAGCCACTCGAGGTCCGCGACGATCGCCTCGAGCCCGCCTTCGACGTTGCGGGCGGGATCGGTGTCGTCGACCCGCAGGAGCAGCGTGCCGCCGTGCTCGTCCGCGAAGTGCCGGTTCCCGACGGCGCTCAGCGCGTTGCCGAGATGGAGCGAGCCCGTCGGGCTCGGCGCGAAGCGGACCTTGACCATCCGGCGAGTCTACGAGCTAAGGTCCACGCCGCTATGGAGTCCTGGCGCGCAACGGTTCTCCGCCAGAACGGCTAGTCCGCCGCTTTCCACCACAGCGTCGTAGGGAAGCGGCGGGACGCGACGCGATCCCGCCCCGAAAACGGAGGTGTACGTCGCGATGCCGATGCCCCATCGCACCCAGCAGCAGGTGATCAAGCGCCGGCTCACCGGCAAGGAAGGCGCCGAGCGGATCCGCGAGCTCCGCGCGATCCTCGCCGAGCTGCCCGGCTACCGCAACGGCCCCTACGCCGACCTGCGCAAGTGGGTCGAGGGCGAGCTGACGGCGACCCGCAGGCGCAAGCGCGTCGTCAACCGGGACTCGATCGCGGTGCGCCGCGAGGGCGCCGCGCAGATCGCGCTCGTCGGACCGCCGAACGCCGGCAAGTCCTCGCTGCTGCAGGCGCTCTCGGCGATCCAGATCCGCACGGGCGACTACGCATTCACGACGACGCGTCCCGTGGCCGCGACGACGCGCCTCGGCGGCGTGCTCGTCCAGCTCGTCGAGATCCCAGGCCTGATCGAGGGAGCGGCCGAGGACCGCGGCGGCGGCCGCGCGCTGCTCGGCGTCCTGCGCAACGCGGATGCGATCCTCTGGTGCCAGGCCTGCGACCGGCCGCCGGAGGAGCTCGAGGCGATCCGGACCGAGGTCGCCGCGGCGGGGATCGAGCTGCCGGGGCTCGTCGCGGCGACGAAGTGCGACGAGGCGCCTCCGTTCGGACATCCGGAGCTGCGCGTGCTCCCGGTCTCCGTCCTCGACGACGCGAGCCTCGAGCGGCTGAGCGAGGAGCTCTGGGCGCTGACGGGGCTGATCCGCGTCCACCTGCGCGACGGCGGCGACCCGATCGCGCTGCGGCCGCCGGCGACCGTGCTCGACGTGGCGGCCGCGATCCACCACGAGCTCGGCGAGCACTGCGCGGGCGCACGGATCTGGGGACCGTCGGCGCATTTCGAGGGGCAGCGAGTCGGGCCACGGCACGAGCTGTGCGACGGGGACACGGTGGAGGTCGTCTCCCGCTAGGCGCCGCGCTCCCGCTCAGGCGCCGGCGTCGGAGGCGGCCCGGAGCAGCTCCGCCGCGGCCGCCAGCCGGCTCACGACGTCGCGCGGCACGGGCACGACCTCGCCGTGCAGGTCGACTGCGATCTCGTCGGCCACGGGTCCCTGATGCCTCTGCCGCGGAGTCTGTAACCGCTCAGCGGGGGCTGAACGCGTAGACCTTCGACCAGCCGACGAGGTACAGCTTCTCGCCGTCCGTGACGACCGGGGTGAAGGAGCCGTCCGGATAGGTCCAGACCTGCTTGCCGGTGACGGCGTCGAGGGCGTACGTGCGCCGCTCGAGCGTCGCGAAGTAGACGAGGCCGTCGACGACCGTCGCGGAGCCGGAGATCGGGCCGTTGGCGTGGAACTTCCAGAGCACCGTTCCGGTCGCGGCATCCAGGGCGTAGAAGGTGTGGTCGTACGAGCCGACGAAGACGCGGCCGTGCCAGACCGCCGGGGAGCCGTACACGTAGCCGCCGGTTCCGCGCTTCCAGCGCAGCTTGCCGCTCGACTCGCCGAAGGAGTAGACGTGGCCGTCGGTCGAGCCGATGTAGATGCGCGAGTAGGCGACCGCCGGGGTCGAGTAGAAGTTGCCGTGGTTGCCGAAGAGGTCGCGGGCGGAGGCAGCGCGCCACAGCAGCTTGCCGTCGCTCGCCCGCAGCGCGTAGAGGCGTCCGTCGTACGCCCCGAAGAAGAGGTGGCCGTGGTCGTAGGCGAGCGCGCCCTTGACGGCCCCGCCCGCGTGGAAGGTCCAGATGGTCTTCCCCGTGTAGGCCCGGAAGCAGTAGACGTCGCCCTTCGCGTCGCCGACGTAGACCCGGTGACCGACGATGAGCGGCGACGTCTCGCTCGCGCCGATCTGCTTCTTCCAGCGCAGGCGGTGCGTCCGGCCGGTGGCGACCGCGAGCACCTCGCCGTCGCCGACCTTGGCGGCGCCGCGGCCGCACGGGTGGCGGTTGAGGAACGTCTCGAAGACCGAGCCCCGGTGCAGGCGGTTCACGGCGGGGGAAGCAGCCTCGCAGCGCCCCACGTGCACCGTCCAGAGGCGGCGCCCCGTGCTCGTCGAGACGGCCATCAGGTTGCCGTTGAGGTTGGCGTAGTAGAGATAGTGGAACGCGATCGCCGGCGGGAACTCGACGAGCGCCGATCCTCCCGAGGTCCAGTCGAGGCGGTACGGAGGCCGGACCCCGCCGACGCCGACGTGCAGGTGCTGCGGGACGCCGCCGAACATCGGCGACACGATCGTCGAGGTCGCCGCCGGCGGAGCCACCGTCGCCGTGGGGTCGTACTCCGTCGAGGAGCCGACGACGTTGCCGCCGTAGCGGTCCCGGGTGACGAAGTAGGCGGTAGCGGCGCCGCCGAGCAGGACGAGGACGCCGGCGAGCACGAGGAGGCGGCGCATCGCCCGATCATGCCTGCGCCGGCGCATCGCCGGCCGTCCACATGGGGCCTGGGCCCCATGTCCGCGTGCCGGGGTGGTACCTAGCTTCTTGCGCGAGAGCAGGGGGTCCGATCACGTCGATCAAGGAGGTCTTCGGAAGTGACGTCGATGTCGAGATCTGAGGTTGATGCGGACATCACCGCGACACTCGGGCTGGTCCCGGAGTTCTTCGCCGCCGTTCCCGACGCGTTCGTCGAATCGGAGTGGCAGAGCTTCAAGCAGCTGATGCTGAGCGAGACGGCGATCCCGAACAAGTACAAGGAGCTGATCGGCCTCGGCGTCTCGGGTGCGACGCGCTGCCGGTACTGCATGTACTACCACTCGGAGGCCGCACGACTCTTCGGTGCGACGGAGGAGGAGATCAACGAGGCGGCCATGGTCGCCAAGACCTCGATGGGGTGGAGCACCTATCTGAACAGCCTCCACTTCGACTACGAGAAGTTCACGGAGGAGTTCGACCGGATCACGGAGCACGTGCGCTCGCAGATGGCCGCGATGTAGCGAGCACCCGTGCAATGCGGACCGGAGGGAGGGCGTCGAGAGACGCCCGCCCTCCTATGACAGGGTGCGCTCCGGCGCCTCCTCGCAGACCGGTCGTGCTTCCGCGTCAGGCTTCCATTCGCTCGACCACGAGCACGGGTAGCGTCTCGCCGGCCGTCGCCGGGCTCACGACGGGATCGCTGCGCAAGCCGGCCGGACCCACGCCTCTCATGGAGCCGGCGGTCGCAGGTCGTCGTCTTCGGACACCCGGTGTGCGTCGGTGTCCGGGGCGGCGCTGTCGTTGCTGGTGGCCGCGGTGCCGGAGGCGGCTCGGCGTGCTGCGGCGGCTTCTGCTTTCTTGGCGCGTTTGCGGTCGCGGCGTTCCTTGACGGCGATCTCGCGCGCCCGTTTGGCGAATGTCTGGGGATTCCTTGCTGCCATGGCCTCCTCGGGTTGGGGGAGCGGGTGGGCAGCTGCCGTGTCGGTGACTCCGGCAGCTGCCGTTGCGTCTAGACAGACGCGGGCGTGACGCTCTTCGCCTCGGGGCCCTTCGTGCCCTGGGCGGGCTCGAACTGCACCTTCGCGCTCTCGTCGAGTGACTTGTAGCCCTCTCCGACGATCTCGCTGTGATGGACGAAGAGATCCTTGCCGCCGTCGTCGGGGGTGATGAACCCATACCCCCTGTTGGCGTCGAACCACTTCACGGTTCCGGTTGCCATAAAAAAACACCTCCTCTGCTCCGTTCTGGAACGGGCAAAGGAAGCGCAGGCACGCGACCGGTACTCGCTCGGTAGTCGCAGCAGCCTAGCAGCAGCCTGCGGCGACCCTCCCGCCGGCGACGCCGACGCCGGCCCGATCAGCCGCTGGTTTCGGCGCCGCGTGCAGCGCGTCGTACCGGGGCGCTCTGCGGCTCGCCGCCGATCTGTCGGGCGATCCAGGCATCGGCTGCGTCCGGCCCGATTCCGCGGGCGGCGGCGACCTCGGCGGCGAGCAGCTTGCGGGCCTGTCGGTAGAGCTGGTTCTCGACTGGCGCAGGGCCTTTCTTGACCCGCTGGCGCTCCTGCTGGGCGCCGTCGCGGACGATCTCGGCGAGGCCGCTGACGCGGCCGCCCGCAAGCTTCGCCTGCGAGGCGCGGTAGCGCCGGGACCAAGGCTCGACCGCAGGTGGCATGTCGGCACGAAGCGTGCGCTGCACGTCCGCCAGCTCCGGCTCGCCGGCGAGGGAGCGCAGCGTGTTCTGTGCGCGATCGAGGGGAAGTGTCACCTTCAATCCGCTCTCGAAGACGAGAACGAGCGTCTCCTCCTGACCGGCGCGAGGGTGCCGCGATTTGACTCGGCCGATGCCGTGGGAGGCGTAGACGACGAGGTCGCCGACGGCCAGGCGTAGTGCTACCGACGTACGGTCGTCGGGCGATGGCCGCTGCCGCTCGTCCGACTGCGCGAAAGGCGGCCTGGTGCCGGTCGCAGAGCGCTCGGTGGCTGTTCCCGTCCTGGGACGCTTCGGCTCGAGAGGTTCCGGAGCGGCGGCCTCGCGGTCCGGCTCCGCCTGCGTCTGCTCTTTGCCTTCTGCCATCCGGCCTGACTCCTCACTGATCGGTCGTTGAGCGGCAGCCGAGCCTGAGCGCCACGCCGCTGCTTCATACGGACGAGACCGTGACGTGCTTGGCTTCGAGCCCGAACTCGCCCTCTTCCGGCTCGTATTGCACCTTCGTGTTCTCGGCCAGCGTCTTGTTGTCGGCGCCGAGGATCGCGCTCTGGTCGACGAACAGTGGCGGGCCGCCGCCATCGGGAACGATGAAGCCACACCCCTTCTCCGCGCTGAACCACTTCACGGTCCCGGTTGCCAAATGGATCGAACTCCTCCCCCCTGCATTCTCAGGAACGGGCAGGGAGGCATGACGCTCGCGTCCGGTACTCGCTCGTGGAGTCGACGCAGCGTAGCAGCGTCGCTCGCGCGTACATCGGCAGCGAGCGTGCTACCGTGCTGAGCGATAGCTGAGCGAGTACCGGTTGCGCGCCACGCGCCTCCTCTGCCCGTTCTTCGGCGCAGGAGGTGTCTTATGGCAACCGGAACCGTGAAGTGGTTCGACGAGACGACGGGGTACGGTTCCGCCGTTCCCGCGGATGGTGGCAAGCGACAGCGCTTGCGCGGGCGTCGCTGATGGCCCGGCGGAGCACGCAGTCGGTACTCAAGCGCGCGCGCGAGCAGTCGAAGCGCGAGAAGTCGGAGCTGAAGCGGGCGAAGAAGGAGGCTCGGGCGGAGCGACGCCGCGCTGCTGACGCGCCCGACGGTGCCCCAGCCGGAGACGACGGGGAAGATTCTGGGTGACCCGCTTCGACGGCAGCGCCCTGCAGGGATCCTCAGAGCTCGGCTACGAGCAGACGTTGGAGGCGCTGCTGAGCCTGATCGGTCGGCCGGTCCTCGTCCTGTTCTCCGGCGCAGACGGGTCACCGTTCATCACGGGGATCATCTCCGGACGGCTCGACCGGGGCGAACTCGACCTCCGTCTGCAAGACGTTCTCCTCCGCACCGACGACACGCCGGTCGAGACGCTCTTCTTCCACGTCGGCTCCCGGCAAGACGGGTTCGTCCTCAGGCCGGACGAGTTCGAGCGCGGCTTCTGGCGGCACGACGACCAGCTGGTGCTCCATCTTGGCCACTGCGCGGTCACCGTTCTCGTGCAGGGCGAGCTGGCGAGGGCGATCGAGCGATGACGAGCGACCAGGCAGCCCCCGACCGTTCCGCGGCACTGGACGCCTACATCGCACGGCGGGCGGAGCAAGGCTTCCGGGTCGAGACGAGAAGCGAGACTCAGGCCGTGCTCGTGCGCCGCCAACGCCTGTACTTCATCCTGCACTGGGTCGCGCGGGGCCGTGCGGAGCAGCGATATGTGGTCTCAGTCGACCAGCACGGCGAGATTGCCTCGCTCGCGGCAGAACCGGTCCGGTGGTGACGTGGGCGGACCCGACGCACGCGGCGGCGGACTCGCCGTAGCCGATGTCGAGGAGGATGAGCTGCTCGTGCAGGATCGAAGCACGACTTCGGCGGCGGCCCGATCGACCTTCACGCGCATCTTCAGCGACGTAGCCGGACAGGAATGATCCTCGCGGACACCGAGGCCACGGTTGCCCTGCGGCCGAAGCTGCGCGGAGTACTGCACGCGATCGCGTTCGTGGTCTCGTGTCTCGTCGGCGCGCTGTTCGTCGCGTACGCCCCCGCACACGGGGTCGCGGCGGCCGTGTTCGCCGCCTCGGCCAGCGTGATGCTGGGAACGAGCGCTCTCTACCACCGCATCAACTGGACTCCCAGCCGCCGACTCTGGATGCGGCGCGCCGACCACGCCGGCCTCTTTCTCTTGATCGCCGGTACGTATACCCCGGTCGCCGCGATCGGTCTCCACGGCGCCTGGCGCACGACCATCCTCACCATCGTCTGGACCGGAGCCGCGCTCGCCACCATCACGAAGGTGTGCTGGGTGCAATCGCCGAAGTGGCTGTCCGCCTCGATCGCGATCGGCCTCGGCTGGGTCGGAGTGGTAGCGCTGCCACAACTGACCCACGACGTGGGCATCGCCCCGGTCTTCTTGTTCGCAGCCGGAGGTGTCGCGTACACCGTCGGCGCCGTCATCTACGCGAAGCGGCGACCCGACCCGATCCCGCGCGTCTTCGGCTACCACGAGCTCTTCCATGCGCTCACGGTCATCGCCCTCAGCTGCCAGTACGTCGCGATCGCAGTCTTCGTCGTCGGCGTCACCTGAGCAGTACCGCAACTCGACACGGCCGACCCGGATCCGCACCGCCGTTCGCCCGGCCGGTTTTCCCGCTTACAAGTCGTATCGCGCTCGTCTACGCTCTCACGCGTGGAGGAGCTGCTTCTGGCCTGGTTCGGCCGAAACGGGCGGGATCTGCCCTGGCGCAAGACCCGCGACCCGTACGCGATCCTCGTCTCCGAGGTGATGGCGCAGCAGACGCAGGTGGAGCGCGTCGTGCCGCGCTGGCAGTGCTGGCTCGAGCGGTGGCCGACCGTCCAGGCGCTCGCCGCCGCCTCCGTCGCAGACGTGATCCGCGAGTGGCAGGGGCTCGGGTACAACCGGCGCGCGGTCTCCCTCCACCGGGCGGCACAGCAGGTCGCCGCGCACGGCTGGCCCGACGACCTGACCGACCTGCCCGGCGTGGGCCGCTACACCGCCGACGCCGTCGCCTGCTTCGCCTTCGGCCGCGACGTCCTGCCGGTCGACGTGAACGTCCGGCGCGTCTCGGAGCGCACCGGACACCTCTTCTCGGCGGCCGCGGCCCAGGCCCTGATGGATCTCGGCAAGAGCATCTGCCTCGCGCGGGTGCCACGGTGCGGCGTCTGCCCGCTTGCCGGCACCTGCCCGTCCCGCGGCCGCCGCTTCGAGCCGCTGCGCCGGCAGGGGCCGTTCGAGGGCTCGTTCCGGCAGCGGCGAGCCGCGACGCTGCGCCTCGTGGCGGCCCGGGAGCGCCGGCTCGGGGAGCTCGATCCGGACGCCGTCCGGGCACTCGCACGGGACGGCCTCGTGCAGGTCGAGAGCGGGCTGGTGACCTTGCCCGCGTAGCCGGGTCGGTCGCCCGGGTACCATCGGGCCATGCTCGCCACGTCGATCACGACGCTGCTCATCCCGTTGTGGATCGTGCTGGGGCTGCTCGTCCTGCTCGCCCTGCTCGGGCTCGTCGGCCGCATCCAGAACGGGCGCTACCTCCGGCCGCTCTTCCAGCTCATGTCGAAGGTGCCGCTGCTGCGGCGCTGGCTGGAGAAGGCGTCGACGGCAGCGATCAACCGGACGAACCCCGAGCTTGCGAGCGCGATGCGGAAGATGCAGCGCCACGGGAAGAACCTCACCGATCCCCAGCGCGTCCAGGTGGCGATGTCCCAGCTGACCGCGCAGGAGCGGCGTGCCCTCCTCGAGATGCAGGATCAGCAGGGCGGCATGCCGCCGGAGGCGACGAACCGGGAGATGCGGCGCCGCCTCGAGAAGGCCCGCAAGCGACGCTAGCGGTCGGGCGAAGAGCTTCGCTCTTCGCCCGGGGGTGAAGGAACTCGGGCCGGGGAGAGCGCGGTCTCCCCGGCCCTCGTGCTGTCAGGGCTTGCTTGGGCTGGGTGGGTTCGAGCGCCGTGCCGGATGTCGCGTGGG
>CAZRTE010000051.1:0-18249 GCA_964602945.1 uncultured Gaiellales bacterium | reverse complement strand
CTAGACGGTCGCGCCGTACGTCGAGATCAGGAGCGGCAGGTCGAGGGCGACGAGGACGAGCGCCGTCGTGAGGAGGACGAGCGGCCCGCCGCGCGTCCCGTCGTAGACGAACACGAGCTCGAGGAAGCCGACCGCGATCGCCGCGGCGGCGAGGGTCGGCCGCGCGATGTTCCCGCTCACGAGGCCGCGGCCGCGCCAGGCCGCGCCTGCGCAGAAGAGTCCGGCGAGCACGACGAGCACGAGCGGCGCGGCGAGCGGCGCGCGGCGCGGCACGTACGAGGCGACGACGATCACTCCCGCCGCCGCGCACGCGAGCGAGGCGAGCGCCGTCCCGGGCGGCGTACGGAGAAAGCTCACCACGTGGCGATCCGCGTCATCACGATCAGCGTCGCGATCTGCATGCAGCCCTGGATCGCCGTGCAGGCCGTGTAGCGGCTCATCAGCCGGCCGATCCGCCGGCCGTCGGGCTGCTCGGAGCGCAGCTCGAGCAGGACGCCGACGTTCGCCGGCAGCAGCACCGCGAAGGCCGTCAGCGCGAGCACGGCGACGATCACGAACGAGGCGACGAGCCACCAGTGCCGCGGATACGGCGTGCCGAGGATGTCGAGCTTGCGCGCGAGTTGCCAGCCCGCCGTCATGGTCGTCAGGGCGAGCGTCGGCATCACGACCATCATCTTCGGCATCAGCCGCCGCATCACCGCGCCGCGCACGGGCGGCTCGAGCCGCCGCATGACCGGCCCGACGACGAAGCCCATGAACAGGTCGATGCCCGTCCACAGCCCGCCGCCGGCGACGTGGAGGAAGTCGAGCAGCCAGAGCGCGTTCGAGAAGATCCCGGCCAGGAGGAGCGCGAGCGCGGCCGCCGGCAGGGCGAGATACGGCAGCGGGACGAGCGGCGCCGGCCGGGCAGCGGGGATCGGTTGCGAGACGGCGCTCTCCACCGGAGCGGAGTTTTCCAGTTGGGCCCGACGACCACAAACTCGGAAGGAGAAGCGCGATCCCGGGAGGCCGGACGATCACGGTGGCCGGGGTGCGTCCACGGTTCGGAGGAGGGAAGATGAGCAGCACGATTCCCCGCAGAGGCGACACCCGTTTCCGCGGCGGCATGGCCGGCGCGGAGGAGATCGACCGGCGGGCGCTCGCAGCCGACCTGCGCGCCGCCGTCGAGGGCGAGGTGCGCTTCGACACGGCCCACCGGGCCATGTACGCGACCGACGCCTCGAACTACCGGCAGCCGCCGATCGGCGTCGTCGTCCCGAGGACGCTCGACGACGTCGTCGCCGTCCACCGGGTCTGCCACGAGCACGGGGCGCCGATCACGCCGCGCGGCTGCGGCACGAGCCTCTCCGGCGAGACCGTCAACACCGCGGTGATCGTCGACTTCACGAAGTACCTCGACGACTTCGACGACCCCGACCTGTCCGACCACACGGTCGTCTGCCGGCCGGGGGCGATCAACGAGAAGGTGAACGAGCACTGCGGCAAGTGGGGCTGGGTCTTCGGACCCGACCCGTCGACGCACAGCTACTGCACGATCGGCGGGAACGTCGGCAACAACTCGTGCGGCGTCCACTCCGTCCAGTCCCAGTTCTACGGGCACGGGCCACGGACGTCCGACAACGTCCACTCGCTCGAGATCGTGACCCACGACGGCCTGCGGACGTGGGTGGGGGAGACGAGCGAGGAGGAGCTGCGGCGGATCGTCGATGCCGGCGGCCGCCGCGGGCAGATCTACCGCGACCTGTCCGACCTCGTGCGCAGGTACGAGCCGCTGATCCGCGAGCGCTTCGCCTCGCCCGCGCGCCTGCCCCGGCGCGTCTCGGGCTACAACCTCGACGACCTCCTGCCCGAGAACGGCTTCAACGTCGCCCGTGCGCTCGTCGGCACCGAGGGGACGGCTGCCACGACGCTCCAGGCGAGGCTCTACCTCACGCCGGCGCTGCTCGAGCGGACGCTCGTCGTCGTCGCGTTCGACGACATCTGCGAGGCCGGCCGGCAGGTGCCGTGGATCCTCGGGCACGAGCCGATCGCGCTCGAGGCGATCGACCACGAGCTCTTCGGCGAGGAGATCAAGCAGCAGATGCACCCCTCGGCGCTGCGGGAGATGCCGGCGCACGACCGGCGGCTCGGGGCGTGGCTGCTCGTCGAGTTCGGCGCGGACACGAAGGAGGAGGCGGACGAGCGGGCACGGCGGTTCGTCGCCGACGCCCGGAAGCACGGCCGCGGCGACGACGAGATCTCGCTCTTCGAGAGCAAGGAGGAGGAGCGGAAGCTCTGGCAGGTGCGCGAGGGCGGCCTCGGGGCGACCGCCTTCCCGCCGACCGGCAAGGACCACTGGCCCGGCTGGGAGGACTCGGCGGTGCCGCCGGAGGTCGTCGGCGACTACATGGCCGACCTGAAGCGGCTGTACGGCGAGTACGGCTACGAGGGCGCGATGTACGGACACGTCGGCCAGGGCTGCGTCCACTCCCGGATCAGCTTCGACCTCCGCTCGAAGCGGGGGATCGAGCGCTACCGGGCGTTCATGGAGGAGGCGGCCGACCTCTGCGTCTCGTACGGCGGCTCGCTCTCGGGCGAGCACGGCGACGGCCAGCAGCGCGCCGAGCTCCTCCACAAGCAGTACGGGCCCGAGATCGTCGAGGCCTTCCGCGAGTTCAAGCGGATCTGGGATCCCGACTGGAAGATGAACCCCGGCAAGGTCGTCGACGCGTACAAGCTCGACGAGAACCTCAAGCTCGGGGCCGACTACGAGCCCTGGCGGCCGGCGGTGCGGTTCTCCTACGCGGAGGACAAGGGCGACTTCGCGCACGCGACCGTCCGCTGCGTCGGCGTCGGCAAGTGCCGCCAGCCGCAGGGCGAGGACGTCATGTGCCCGAGCTTCATGGTCACGCGCGACGAGCTCTACACGACGCGCGGCCGCGCGCGGCTCCTGTTCGAGATGCTCGAGGGCGAGATCGTCACCGACCGCTGGCAGTCGGACGAGGTGATGGAGGCGCTCGACCTCTGCCTGGCCTGCAAGGGCTGCACGAACGACTGCCCCGTGGGCGTCGACATGCCGACGTACAAGGCGGAGTTCCTCCACCAGCGCTGGAAGCACCGCCTGCGCCCGCGCCACGCGTACGCCTTCGGGCTGGTCGACCAGGTCGCCCGCGTCGCCTCGAGGTTCCCCGGGACGGCGAACTTCCTCGCGCACACGGCGCCGTTCGAGCAGGCGCTGAAGCTCGCTGCCGGCATGACGCGGGAGCGCGAGATGCCGAGCTTCGCGCCGCTCACCCTCCAGCAGTGGTTCGAGCGGCGCGGCGGGACGCGGAACCCGCACGGGCGCAAGGTCGTCCTCTTCCCGGACACGTTCAACAACCACTTCCACACCGACGTGGGGGTCGCCGCGGTCGAGGCGATCGAGGCCGCGGGCTGGCAGGTCGTCATGCCGGAGGGCCACGTCTGCTGCGGCCGGCCGCTCTACGACTACGGCTTCCTCGACCTCGCCGAGCGCTACCTCCGCCGCAACCTCGACCAGCTGCGCGAGTGGTACCGCGAGGGGATCCCGATCGTCGGGATGGAGCCGAGCTGCCTCGCGGTCTTCAAGGACGAGCTCGTCGCGCTCCTGCCCCACGACGACGACGCGCAGCGGCTCAGCGCGAACACGTACCACTTCTCGGAGTTCTTCCGGGAGTTCGGGCTCGAGCCGCCGCAGCTGAGCCGCAAGGGCCTGCTCTGGGGGCACTGCCACCACAAGGCGACGGGCGGGATGGATCCCGAGCAGGAGCTCCTCCGGCAGATGGGGGTCGAGGCGGAGACGCTGCAGGCGGGCTGCTGCGGCCTCGCCGGCTCCTGGGGCTTCGAGGCCGGTCACCACGACGTCTCGATGGCCGCGGGCGAGCTGGGGCTGCTGCCGGCGGTGCGCGAGCTCGACGACGACGCGCTCGTGATCGCGAACGGCTTCTCCTGCCAGACGCAGATCGAGCAGGGGGACACCGGCCGCCGGGCGCTGCACGTCGCCCAGGTGATGAAGCTGGCGCTCGACCACGGTCCCGCGGGGCCGCCCGGCGCGAAGCCGGAGCGCCTGTACGAGGAGGCACGGCCGCAACCCTCGCGCGGAAGGCGGGCCGTGCGGATCGCGGCTGTTGCCGGTCTCGCCGCGGCGGGGCTCGCCGGGGTTCTCGTGGCCGCAGCGAAGCTGCGCGGGTGAGCACCGCCCGGTACCGTTTGCCCGTCCCGAAAACCACGCTGCGGCGTGTGCGGGAGCGCGGCGGGAGTTCCGCTACTATGCCCCGGCGCGGGGCGCCGTAGCTCAGCTGGTCAGAGCGCTGCACTCATAATGCAGAGGTCGGTGGTTCGAGCCCACCCGGCGCTACTGGAGCGCATCCTCGAAGCGAGAAACAGGAATGGCAACCGGAGTCAGAGTCGCAATCACGCTCGCCTGTACCGAGTGCAGGCGGCGTAACTACCAGACACAGAAGTCGAAGCGCAACTCGCCGGACCGCGTCGAGTTCAAGAAGTACTGCCGCTGGTGCGGCAGGCACACGGCGCACCGGGAGACGAGGTAGGTCGTGCGGAGGGAGCACTAGTGGCGAGGTCGACGCGCCAGCAGCGCCGCCAGCGCCGCGCCAAGGCGGCGGGGAAGCCGCCGCTGCGGCCGGCTCCGCGGCCGCGCCCTGCCGAGGAGGAGGCGGAGCTGGAGAGCGCCGAGCCGCGGCGCGAGCGCAGCAGCGAGCGCCGCGACGACGTCCGTCCCGGCATCCCGGGAGTCCGCTTCGTCCAGGAGGCGATCGGCGAGCTGAAGAAGGTCGAGTGGCCGAACCAGCAGGCGGTCATCAGCGGCACGGCAGTCGTCCTCATCTCCTCGATCATCGTCGGCGTCTACCTCTGGGCGAACGACGAGTTGTGGAGGTTCGTCGTCCACCACGTGCTGCTCCGCTAGGGCCGAGGAGAGATCCCATGTTCCGCTGGTACGTCATCAACACCTACTCCGGGCACGAGAACAAGGTCAAGGCCAATCTCGAGCACCGGATCGAGTCCATGAACCAGCGCGCCCGCTTCCGGCGCGTCGTCGTCCCGACCGAGCAGGTGATCGAGACGAAGGACGGCCAGAAGGTGCAGGCCGAGAAGCGCACGCTGCCGGGCTACGTGCTCGTGAACATGGATCTGAACGACGACGCCTGGACGGTCGTGAAGAACACGCCGGGCGTGACGGGCTTCGTCGGCGCGGGCGCGACGCCGGTGCCGCTCTCCCAGCCGGAGGTCGACCGGATCCTCCACACGGGGGCCGCGACCGCCGTGCAGGCGCGCTCGCAGGTGGAGTTCCAGCTCGGCGAGTCGGTCAAGATCACCTCCGGGCCGCTGGCCGACTTCGACGGGGAGATCACCGACGTCAACGCGGACGGGCAGAAGCTCCAGGTGATGGTGAACATCTTCGAGCGGCAGGTGCCGGTCGAGGTGGGATTCGACAACGTGAAGAAGCTCGACTAGAGAGAAGGCAGCGTGGCGAAGAAGGTCCTCACAATGATCAAGCTCCAGATTCCCGGCGGGCAGGCGAACCCGGCGCCCCCGGTCGGCCCGGCGCTCGGCCAGCACGGCGTCAACATCATGGAGTTCTGCAAGGCGTTCAACGCGCAGACGGCCGACCAGAACGGGCGCATCATCCCCGTCGAGATCACCGTCTTCGAGGATCGCTCCTTCACCTTCATCACGAAGACGCCGCCGGCGGCCGTCCTGATCAAGGAGGCGCTGCGGCTCGAGAAGGGCTCGGGCGAGCCGAACCGGGAGAAGGTCGGCCGCCTCACGCGCGCCCAGGTGCACCAGATCGCCGAGACGAAGATGCCGGACCTGAACGCGCGCGACGTCGAGCACGCTGCGCTGATCATCGCGGGCACCGCCCGCAGCATGGGAGTCGAGGTGGACCTGTGAGCTCCCGCGGCAAGCGCTACGACGCAGGTCGCGCCCTGTTCGACCGCGAGCAGGTCTACTCGCCCGCCGAGGCTGTGCGGCTGCTCAAGGCGATGGAGGCGACGAAGTTCGACGAGACGGTCGAGGTGCACTTCCGGCTCGGCCTGAACGTCCGCCACGCCGACGAGCAGCTCCGCGGCACGCTGATGCTGCCGCACGGGAGCGGCAAGGAGGTTCGCGTCGCCGTGTTCGCCGAGGGCGACAAGGCGCGCGAGGCGGAGGAGGCCGGCGCGGACGTCGTCGGCTCCGCCGATCTCGCGAAGCAGATCGAGGAGGGCTTCACGGACTTCGACGTCGCGATCGCGACGCCCGACCAGATGGGCAACGTCGGGAAGCTGGGCCGCATCCTCGGCCCGCGCGGGCTGATGCCGAACCCGAAGACGGGGACGGTGACGATGGACGTGGCCAAGGCGGTGTCCGAGGCGAAGGCCGGCAAGCTCGAGTACCGCACCGACCGCGGCGCGAACGTCCATGTCTCGATCGGCAAGAAGAGCTTCGACGAGCGCGCCCTCGTCGAGAACTACGCGGCCGTGCTCGACGAGATCCTGCGGGCGAGGCCGTCGGCGGCGAAGGGGCGCTACATCCGCCAGATCACCCTCACGAGCACGATGGGGCCCGGCATCCACGTCGACCCGGCCCGCACGCGCGGCGTCGTCGAGGAGCTGGACGAGCAGCAGCAGGAGGCCGCTACAGTTTCGGCCTGATCAAGAACTAGTCGCTCGCCAGAGACAGCCGGCAGCCGAGAGGCGGAAGACCGGCCGAGGCGGTCCGACGGAAGCCCCGCGCTTCCCCTTCGGGCTCGCTTCGGCGAGCCCTAGTCGTTTCCGGAGGAAGTGAACAGATGAAGAAGGAGCAGAAGGAACAGGTCGTCGAGGAGCTGACGGAGCGGCTGAAAGCCGCCGACACGCTGCTCGTCGCCGATTACCGCGGCCTGTCGATGCCGCAGATCTCCGAGCTCCGGACGCGTCTGCTCTCCAGCGGCGCACGCTTCACCGTCGTCAAGAACACGCTCACGCGCCGGGCCGCAGAGGCTGCGGGCGCGGAGGCGCTGCTCACCCTGATCGACGGCCCGAGCGCGATCGCCTTCCTCGAGGCCGACGGTGACATGGTCGCTGCGGCGAAGGCCCTCGCGGACGCCGCGCGCGAGACGCAGGTGCTCGAGATCCGGGGCGGCGTGCTGCAGGGCCGTGCGCTGAGCGCGGCCGAGGTGTCGATCCTCGCTGCGTTGCCGCCGGAGGACGTGCTGCGCGGCCAGGTGCTCGGCGCGATCGTCGCGCCGCTCACGGCGCTCGCCGGCCTGCTCGACGCACCGCTGCGGAACCTCGTGGGCCTGATCGACGCCCGCATCGAGCAGCTGGGCGGCGAGGCGGAGGCGCCGGCGGCCGAGGCGCCCCCCGCAGAGGAGGCAGAGGCGCCCTCCGCCGAGGAGCCGGCTGCAGAGGAGGCGGAGGAAGCGGACGAGGAGACGCCGGCGGAGGAGTCCGCCGCAGAAGAGACGACCACCGACGAGAGCACGGAGGAGGAGTAATGGCAGGTGTGGATTCGATCTTCGAGTCGCTCGGCGAGATGAGCGTGCTCGAGCTGGTCGAGCTGAAGAACAAGATCGAGGAGGAGTGGGGCGTCACCGCCGCCGCTCCGGTCGCTGTCGCGGCGCCCGGCGCCGCCGGGGCGGGTGGCGACGGTGCCGCAGCCGAGGAGAAGACGTCGTTCGACGTCGTGCTCACCGAGGCCGGCGGCCAGAAGATCCAGGTGATCAAGGTCGTCCGCGCCGTGACCGGGCTCGGTCTCAAGGAGGCCAAGGACCTCGTCGACTCGGCGCCGAAGGCCGTGAAGGAAGGCGTCGCCCAGGAGGAGGCCGACTCGGTCAAGGGCCAGCTCGAGGAAGCCGGCGCGACGGTCGAGCTGAAGTAGCGACTCGACGGAGGAACGTGCCTGCCACCGCGCAGCGGTGGCGGGCACGGGCCTTTGGTACCGCCGCGGGAGACAGGCAAAAGGCCGGTCCCTGCCACCCCGCGTGCGCGTGGTGAGGTGCGTAACGGCCTCGGGGGTGGCAGGCACCTGCCTCCGTTCGGCCTTGCCGCTTCGTTCGTCGGTCGCTACACTCCCGCGACATACCGGCCGACCGCCGAGGCTTCGGCTTGCGGTGGGGGCGGTCGTTCCGGTATCCTTGCGGGTTGCGCCGTAGCCCGGCCGCTCGCACCTCTGACGCCGATTTCTTGCCCGCTTTCGCTCGTTCCAAGGGAGGCTGTTCTTCTTGACCACGACGGTCGCTTCGCCCCGCGCTCGTACGTCGTTCAGTCGACTCGAGCACGTTCTCGACCTACCGAACCTCATCGACATCCAGAAGGCCTCGTTCCAGTGGTTCCTCGACGAGGGGCTACGGGAGACGATCGACGACATCTCGCCCATCGAGGACTACACCGGCTCGCTCGCCGTCGAGTTCGGCGCCTACAAGTTCGGCGAGCCGCAGTTCTCGATCAAGGAGTGCCGCGAGAAGGACCTCAGCTATCAGGCACCGCTCTCGATGACGGTGCGCTTCGTGAACAAGGACACGGGCGAGATCCGTGAGCAGACCGTGTTCATGGGCGACTTCCCGATGATGACGGAGCACGGCACGTTCATCATCAACGGCACCGAGCGCGTGATCGTCACGCAGCTCGTCCGCTCCCCGGGCGCGTACCTGATGGAGCCGAAGGACCCGACGAAGCAGGTCTTCACGGCGAACCTCATGCCGAGCCGCGGCTCGTGGCTCGAGCTCGAGATCGACAAGAAGGGCATCGTCTACGCCCGCATCGACCGGAAGCGCAAGCTGCCGATCACGACGCTCCTCCGGGCCCTCCCGGCCGAGGACCCGTCGACCGGCTTCGCGCTCGACACGTCGACGAACGAGGCGATCCTCGCCCTGTTCGACAACTCGTCGTACATCGTCAACACGCTCGACAAGGACCCCTCGACGCGCGAGGAGGAGGCCCTGATCGAGGTCTTCAAGAAGCAGCGGCCGGGTGAGCCGCCGACGCTCGACAACGCGCGCAACCTCCTCCGCTCCCTCTTCTTCGACCCGAAGCGGTACGACCTGACGAAGGTCGGCCGCTACAAGCTGAACCAGCGGCTCGACGTCGGGGTGCCGGAGACCGTCCGCGTCCTGACCACCGAGGACATCGTCGCGCTCGTCCGCCGGCTCATCGACCTGCCCGTCAAGCTCGGCGTTCCCGAGGACTCGAAGGACTTCGCCGCCGACGCGATGACGTTGCCGCGGGCGCCGATCGCCAACGACCTCGACGAGTACGAGCACTTCGGCAACCGGCGTCTCCGCACCGTCGGCGAGCTGATCCAGGAGGCGTTCCGGGTCGGCCTCTACCGCATGGAGCGCGTCGTCCGCGAGCGGATGACGACGGAGGACGTCGACACGATCACGCCGCAGACGATCATCAACATCCGGCCCGTCGTCGCGGCGCTGAAGGAGTTCTTCGGCTCCTCGCAGCTCTCGCAGTTCATGGACCAGACGAACTCGCTGGCCGGCCTGACGCACCGGCGCCGCCTCTCGGCGCTCGGCGCCGGCGGGCTCACGCGCGAGCGGGCGCCGATCGAGGTGCGCGACGTCCATCCGACGCACTACGGGCGGATGTGCCCGATCGAGACGCCGGAGGGCCCGAACATCGGCCTCATCGGCTACCTCGCCTCGTACGCGACCGTCTCCGAGTTCGGCTTCATCCAGACGCCGTACCGGAAGGTGCAGAACGGCAAGGTCAGCGGCGACATCGTCTACCTCGACGCCGTCGAGGAGTCGCGCTACGTGATCGCGCAGGCGAGCGCCCCGCTCGACAAGAACGGCAAGTTCGAGAACGACGCCGTCCTCTGCCGCTCGTCCGAGGGCGAGGCCGTGATGGCCGTGGCGAAGGACGTCGACCTGATGGACGTCTCGCCGGCGCAGATCGTCTCGGTCTCGACGGCGCTGATCCCGTTCCTCGAGCACAACGACGCGAACCGGGCGCTGATGGGCGCGAACATGCAGCGCCAGGCGGTGCCCCTGCTCGTCCGGCAGGCGCCGCTCGTCGGCACCGGCCTCGAGTACCGCGCGGCCGTCGACTCGGGCGACGTCGTCGTCGCCTCCCGCCCGGGCACCGTCGTCGACGTCGACGCCGAGCGTGTCGTCGTCGAGGCGAAGGACGGACAGGACGAGTACTCGCTGACGAAGTTCATGCGCTCGAACCAGGGCACGCTCATCCACCACAAGCCGATCGTGCGCCTGGGGGAGAGGCTCAAGGCCGGCGACGTGCTCGCCGACGGCAGCTCGACCGACTCCGGCGAGCTCGCGCTCGGCGCGAACCTCCTCGTCGCCTTCATGCCGTTCGAGGGCTTCAACTTCGAGGACGCGATCGTGATCTCGGAGCGGCTCGTGAAGGACGACATCCTCACGTCGATCCACATCCACGAGTACGAGATCGACGCGCGCTCCACGAAGCTCGGCGACGAGGAGATCACGCGCGACATCCCGAACCGCTCGGAGGAGTCGCTGTCCCAGCTCGACGAGCGGGGAGTCGTCCGGATCGGCGCCGAGGTGAGCGCCGGCGACCTCCTCGTCGGCAAGGTCACGCCGAAGGGCGAGACCGAGCTCACGGCGGAGGAGAAGCTGATCCGCGCCATCTTCAAGGAGAAGGCGCGCGAGGTCCGTGACACGAGCCTCAAGGTGCCGCACGGCGAGGGCGGCGTCGTGATCGACGTCAAGACGTTCTCCCGCGACGCGGGCGACGACCTCTCGCCCGGCGTGAACGAGCTCGTGCGCGTCTACGTCGCGACGAAGCGGAAGATCGCCGAGGGCGACAAGCTCGCGGGCCGCCACGGCAACAAGGGCGTGATCTCGAAGATCGTCCCGGAAGAGGACATGCCGTTCCTCCCGGACGGGCGCCCGGTCGACATCGTGCTCAACCCGCTCGGCGTGCCGAGCCGGATGAACATCGGCCAGGTGCTCGAGACGCATCTCGGCTGGGCCGCGGCGCACGGCGTGTTCGCCGACGACAAGGCCGCGAAGAAGAACGGGGAGGTCGACTGGCAGCACCGCCGCCAGGTGCTGAACGGGGGCAACCCGTCCGCGGTCGCGTCGCCGGTGTTCGACGGCGCCACGCCGGTCGACGTCGACGAGGCGCTGATCGAGTGGACGAAGCAGAACCCCGACTCGCCGATCCAGTTCCTCGTCGACACGAAGCGGCCCGAGGGGCGGCGCTGCTCGGGGAAGGTGCAGCTCTTCAACGGCCGCAGCGGGGAGCCCTTCGAGCAGAAGGTCACCGTCGGCTACATGTACATCCTCAAGCTGCTCCACCTCGTCGACGACAAGATCCACGCGCGCTCGACCGGCCCGTACTCGCTCGTCACCCAGCAGCCGCTGGGCGGCAAGGCGCAGTTCGGCGGCCAGCGCTTCGGCGAGATGGAGGTCTGGGCGCTCGAGGCCTACGGCGCCGCCTACACGCTGCAGGAGATGCTGACGATCAAGTCCGACGACACCGTCGGGCGGGTCAAGGCGTATGAGGCGATCGTCAAGGGCGAGAACATCGCCGAGCCCTCGATCCCCGAGTCCTTCAAGGTGCTCCTGAAGGAGATGCAGTCGCTCGCCCTCGACGTCCACGTCCTGTCGGACGAGGGCCGCGAGGTCGAGGTGCGGGAGGAGGAGGACGAGCTGCTGCGCGCCGCAGAGGAGCTCGGCATCGACCTCTCGCCCGGCTCGCTCCGCGCCGTCGGTCGCGAGCCGACCGCCGAGGAGCAGGAGGAGGGGCAGGAGCGCGTGGACTCGGAGGGCGAGCTGAACCTTCCGACCGACGAGTCGCTCGGCGACCTCGAGAACGTCGAGGTCTCCGACGAGGAGGGGGAAGCCGCCGAGACGGGCGACGCCGACCTCGTCGACGCCGAGATCGAAGACTGAGACAGGAACGAGCCGACCAGGGCAGCTGACCCAAAGGCAGAGGAGAGACTTGATCGACATCAACGACTTCGACGCGATCCGGATCGGGCTCGCCTCGAGCAAGCAGATCCGCGACTGGTCCTCCGGCGAGGTGACGAAGCCGGAGACCATCAACTACCGCACGCTCAAGCCGGAGCGCGACGGCCTGTTCTGCGAGCGCATCTTCGGGCCGACGCGCGACTGGGAGTGCTACTGCGGCAAGTACAAGCGCGTCCGCTACAAGGGCATCATCTGCGAGCGCTGCGGCGTCGAGGTGACGCGGCAGAAGGTGCGGCGCGAGCGGATGGGCCACATCGACCTCGCGGCGCCCGTCTCGCACATCTGGTTCTTCAAGGGCGTGCCGAGCCGGATCGGGTACCTCCTGGACATCGCGCCGCGTGAGCTCGAGAAGGTGCTCTACTTCGCTGCCTCGATCGTCACGGCCGTCGACACCGAGAAGCGCGCCTCCGACCTGAACGGGCTCGAGGACCAGGTGCGGGCCGAGGCCGAGCGCGTCGACGTCGACCGCGACGAGGCGCTCGCCGCGCTCGAGGACCGGCTCGCCCGCCGCCGCGACTACTTCGCGAAGGGCAAGGAGCGGAACTTCGACGAGGACGACGACTTCTGGGCGCGCGGCCTCTCCACGTGGGCGGAGGAGCAGGCGCTGCCGGCGCTCGAGGACGTGCGGGCGCTCGTCGGCGGGCTCTTCACGGAGCTCGTCCCGCAGATCACGACCGAGGACTCGAAGAAGATCCGTGAGCTCGTCCGCAACGCTGCGATCCGCGACGACCGCCGCCTCACGCCGAAGGAGCTCGACAACGTCGGGGCTG
Organism: uncultured Gaiellales bacterium; assembly: GCA_964602945.1. Lineage (GTDB taxonomy): Bacteria > Actinomycetota > Thermoleophilia > Gaiellales > Gaiellaceae > Palsa-739. The sequence goes on along the minus strand of CAZRTE010000051.1, from coordinate 5,541 downwards.
CCGCGGAGCAGATCAAGGCGGCGCTCGCCCCGCTCGAGCGCGAGGCCGACAAGGCGAGCGGCTCGAAGAAGGGCGCGATCACGAAGCACATCCGCCGCGTCCTCGAGGGGCTCCTCGACGGCGGCGAGCTGAACGAGGAGGACAGCGCGCTCGTCGAAGGCGTCGACCTCAAGAACCTCGAGAAGGCGCGGGATCTCGGCAACGGGCTGCTCACCGACGTGCTCGAGGCGGCCGAGGCCGAGAGCGACCTGCGCGAGCTCGCGAACGACCTCTGCCTGCGCACCGACGGTCGCATCCAGAAGGAGGATCTCGACGCGATCATCCAGTGGGCGCTCAAGGTGCGCGAGATGTATCTCGACATCGAGTCCCGCCGCGAGGACGCGCGCGAGGCCGCGGTCGACGCGGTCAACCGGCTCGAGGAGACGTGGCGGCTGTTCCGCGAGCTCGAGCCGAAGCAGATCGTCAACGACGAGCAGATCTTCCGGGAGCTGAAGGACCGCTTCGGCTCGCCCTACGGGTTCGGCGTCTACTTCAGCGGAGGCATGGGCGCGGAGGCGATCCGCGAGCTCCTCAAGGACCTCGACCTCGAGGGCGAGGCGGCGATGCTGCGCGAGACGATCCGCAGCTCGAAGGGGCAGAAGCAGCAGCGGGCGATCAAGCGGCTCAAGGTCGTCAACGCCTTCATCACGAGCGAGAACCGGCCGGAGTGGATGATCCTCGAGGCGATCCCGGTCATCCCGCCCGAGCTGCGGCCGATGGTGCAGCTCGACGGCGGCCGCTTCGCCACGTCGGACCTCAACGACCTCTACCGCCGCGTGATCAACCGGAACAACCGGCTCAAGCGGCTGCTCGACCTCGGGGCGCCCGAGATCATCGTCAACAACGAGAAGCGGATGCTGCAGGAGGCCGTCGACGCGCTCTTCGACAACGGCCGCCGCGGCCGGGCCGTGACCGGCCCGGGCAACCGGCCCCTCAAATCGCTGAGCGACATGCTCAAGGGCAAGCAGGGACGCTTCCGCCAGAACCTGCTCGGCAAGCGCGTCGACTACTCGGGCCGCTCGGTCATCGTCGCGGGCCCGCACCTGAAGCTGCACCAGTGCGGCCTGCCCAAGCTGATGGCGCTCGAGCTGTTCAAGCCGTTCATCATGAGCCGGCTCGTCGAGCGGAAGATCGTCCAGAACATCAAGGCCGCGAAGCGGCACGTCGACCAGATGCACGGCGAGGTCTGGGACATCCTCGAGGAGGTCATCCAGGAGCACCCGGTGCTGCTCAACCGCGCCCCGACGCTCCACCGGCTCGGAATCCAGGCGTTCGAGCCGACCCTCGTCGAGGGCAAGGCGATCCAGGTGCATCCGCTCGTCTGTCACGCCTTCAACGCCGACTTCGACGGCGACCAGATGGCGGTGCACGTGCCGCTGTCGTCGGAGGCGCAGGCCGAGGCGCGGATCCTGATGCTCTCGGCGAACAACATCCTCTCGCCGGCGCACGGGCACGCACTCGCCACGCCGACGCAGGACATGGTGCTCGGCGCCTACTACCTCACGTACTCCGACCGGGAGCTCGACGGTGTCGCCGCCGAGGACCTCGACCCGCGGCCGCCGCGGTTCCGGAGCGAGGAGAACGTCGGGTTCGCCCTCGAGGCGAAGCAGATCGGGCTGCAGCAGCCGATCGAGTACCTCTGGAAGGACGAGCTCGTGGTCACGACGCCGGGGCGCGTGATCTTCAACGCGGAGGTCGACCGTGCGCTCCACGACGCCGTCGGCGGCGACGGGACCGACGGGCCGTACCACGAGTACATCAACCGGACGCTGTCGAAGAAGGAGCTCAGCGACTTCATCTCGACCCTCGTCGACACCCACGGCTCCCACACGGTCTCGTTCGTGCTCGACACGATCAAGGATCTCGGCTTCCGCTACGGCACGCGTGCCGGGGTCACGATCTCGAAGAACGACATCGTCGTGCCGCCCGAGAAGGAGCAGATCCTCGCGGGCTACGAGGAGCGGGTCGGACGGGTCGAGGACGCGTACGACCAGGGCCTGATCACCGAGTCGGAGCGCCACGAGCAGATCACGTCGATCTGGACCGAGGCGACCGACGACGTGGCGCAGGCGATGGTCGAGAACCTCAACGAGCTCAACCCGATCTACATGATGGCCAACTCCGGCGCCCGCGGCTCGTTCGCGCAGCTCCGCCAGCTGGCCGGCATGCGTGGCCTGATGGCGAATCCGAAGGGCGAGATCATCGAGCGGCCGATCAAGGCGAACTTCATGGAGGGCCTGTCGGTGCTCGAGTACTTCATCTCGACCCACGGCGCCCGCAAGGGCCTCGCCGACACGGCGCTCCGCACGGCCGACTCCGGCTACCTGACGCGGCGTCTCGTCGACGTCTCGCAGGACGTGATCATCCGCGAGGAGGACTGCAAGACGAAGGAGCACATCGACCTGCCGCTCTTCCTGCCGGACGGCCTCAACAAGTCCGTCGCCGGCCGGATCGTGGCTGCCGACGTGCACAAGCCGCTCGCGTCCGGCAAGCCGGGCAAGACGGTCGTCGCCCGCAAGGGCGAGGAGATCACGATGCCGCGGCTGCGCGAGATCGTCGCCGAGCTCGGCGACGTGGCCGAGGGCTTCTCGCTCCCGATCCGCTCGGTGCTCAAGTGCAAGGCCGAGACCGGTGTGTGCCGCGCGTGCTACGGCACGTTCCTCGCGAGCGGCGAGCTGTCGGAGATCGGCGACGCGGTCGGCATCATCGCCGCGCAGTCGATCGGCGAGCCGGGCACGCAGCTCACGATGCGGACGTTCCACACCGGCGGCATCGCCGGCGCGGACATCACGCACGGCCTGCCGCGCGTCGTCGAGATCTTCGAGGCACGGAACCCGAAGGGCGCAGCAGCTCTCGCCGAGATCGACGGCACGGTCGCGCTCGAGGACACGGAGCGGCAGCTCCGGATCACGATCGTGCCCGACAGCGGCGACGAGGCGGACGAGTACTCGATCCTCGTGCCACGCCGGACGCGGCTCCTCGTCGCGCAGGGCGAGCACGTCGACGCGGGCGACCCGCTGCACGAGGGCTCGCTCAACCCGTCGGATCTCCTGCGGCTCAAGGGCTACACCGAGACCGAGCTCTACCTCGTCGGCGAGGTGCAGAAGGTCTACAAGTCGCAGGGCGTCGAGATCCACGACAAGCACATCGAGCTCATCGTCAGGCAGATGCTCAAGAAGGTCCGCGTCGAGCTGGCGAACGACACCGACCTGCTGCCGGGCCAGCTCGTGGACAAGATCGTGCTCGACCGCGAGAACGCGCGCGTCAAGAAGGCGAAGAAGGAGCAGGCGACCTCGGAGCCCCTGATCCTCGGGATCACGAAGGCGTCGCTCGCGACGGAGTCCTTCCTCTCCGCGGCGTCGTTCCAGGAGACGACGAAGGTGCTCACCGACGCGGCGATCGAGGGCAAGGTCGACCGGCTGCTCGGGCTGAAGGAGAACGTCATCATCGGGAAGCTGATCCCGGCGGCGACGGGCCTGAAGCGCTACCGGACGATCGAGATCGGCCCCTCGTCGAAGGTGCCGGCGAGCGCCCTCACGCGCCCCCAGACCGAGGAGCAGCTGCTCGCGGCGCTCCAGGAGATCGGCTCGGACGGCACCGATGCCCTGGCCGGTCTCGGCCTGGACTTCGGCGGCGAGCCGCCGGCCTCCGGCGGCGGGGAGTCCCGCTCGGACATCGAGGCCGAAGAGGTTCCCGAGGTCGACTCACCGTTGGACGAGGGCTAGCGCCCTCGTCCAACAGCTAAGGAACTCCGGCCCGGGGTCAGGTCTTGCATTGATGCACCGCTTCTCCTGCGACGGTGTGCAGAACCTCCGCAGGGGGCACTGGGGCTCTTTGTCGGTCGTGAGAGAGTGGAGAGGAGGCGGGCCAGAACCTTGGAGCGGCCCCAGTCAGCTGCCTTGGTCGTCTTGGCGGCCGATTGACTCGAGCGCCTGCGCCAGGGCTCGCACGTCGTCTTCGCTGTTGTAGGCGTGGAGTGAGACGCGGATGCCGCCGCCGCGTGAGCTGGTGATGATCTTGTGCTCGTCGGCCAGTGCGGCCTGGACTTCCTCAACCGCAGCGGTCGGGTGTCGTAGCGAGAGGATGTGGGTGCTTGCGGACTGGTCGCTCAGCGGCCGGTATGGCGTCCAGCCGAGCGGCGCGGTCTGCTCCACGAGGCTGGCCGCAAGGCGGCCGGCGTGCTCGCGCAGCGTCTTCAGGCCGATGCCGGTGAGCAGCATGATTGACGCCAGCAGCCCTGCGGCTGCGCTGTACGACATGGTGGACAGCTCGAATCGCCGAGCGTCGGCGGCGAGCAAGAGCTTCTGTGGCGTGAAGGCAAACGGGGCGGCGCTGCCTTTCCAGCCGACGAGCGGGGGAATGACGGCGGCAAGGTCCTCGGTCACAGCAAGCAGCGCGACGCCGCCGGGAGCGGACAGCCACTTGTAGCCGCTGCATACCAGCGCGTCAGCTCCCCAGGCGCTCATGTCGACCGGGACCGCGCCGGCCATCTGGGTGACGTCGATCACGACCTGGGCGCCGGCGCTTCGAGCTCGCGCCACCAGGGACCCGACATCGACCTTGGTACCGGTGGAGAACTGGACTGCGCTGGCGCACACGACCGTCGTCCGCTCGCCGATGGCGTCGATCAGCGACTGCGTGAGGTCCTCGCCCGCAGCGTCGGGAACCCAGCGGATACGCATCCCCGAGCGCTCACGAGCGGCCAGCCACGGGTACGTCACGCTCGGGAAGTCGCTCGGGACCAAGATCACCTCCCCGTCCGGGCCCGACAGCATCGCGGCAAGCTGGCCCAGGCCTTCGCTCGCTCCGCCCACCACCGCGATCGACGCCACCGGCGCCCCGAGCAACTCGGCGGCCGCTGCTCGCAGCGCGTCGAGAATCTCGGCCTCGGCCCGGTCGGACAGGCGGAGATTGCCGTACTGGGCGACATCGGTCAGAAAGCGGGTGCTCGCCTCCAGCGAGACCCGCGGTATGAGGCCGAGGGAGGCTTGGTTCAGATAGGTGCAGCCGGCCAGGCCGGCGTACTCCCGACGGTCGATCAAGGGATCCATGTTCATACTTTTGTAGCCGTCCGGGTGACGCCACGCGGCGGCAGGGCGAGTGACCTCACACCTTCGGGATCGAGCCGTGACGGCGTCTTGTGGTTCGATCCGGCGCCCGTTCGCGCATCGATGTATCGCTATTCCTGTCCGTGGGGAGGGCTGCGCCGCTACTCGGGCGGCGGCTGAGGCTGCGCCGGCGCCGGCGGGAGGAGCAGGAGGTGGCTTTCGACGACGGCGGCGGCGACGTCGCTGAGCTTGCGGCCGTTGTGCTGGGAGTGGTCGCGCAGCATCTCGAACGCCCGCTCGGCGTCGATCGAGTGGCGGGCCATCAGGATGCCCTTCGCCTGCTCGATCAGGGCGCGACGCCCGAATGCCCCCTGCAGGCTCTGGTACTCGCTGAAGCGTTGGAGCGTGATGTCGATCGCGCTTTGGAGTTCGTCGGGGGTGCCGTCGATGATGT
>CAZRTE010000050.1:0-18426 GCA_964602945.1 uncultured Gaiellales bacterium | reverse complement strand
CGGGCGCAGCCTCGACTCATCCCGGCCCAGGCAAGCCCTTGGCGCACGGAGCCGGCCGGAGACCGCGCTCTCCGGCCGGCGCAGTTCCTTCACCCAGCGAGCGGGTGCGTAGCACCCGCTCGCTAAGCTCAGGTGTATGCGCTCCTTCTCCTTCACCTCCGAGTCGGTGACGGAGGGCCATCCGGACAAGATGGCCGACCAGATCTCCGACTCCGTGCTCGACGCGGTGCTCGCGGAGGATCCCGCGGGCCGCGTCGCCTGCGAGACGCTCATCACGACGGGCCTCGTCGTCGTCGCCGGCGAGATCACGACCGAGACGTACGTCGACATCCCGCGGCTCGTCCGCGACCGGATCCGCGAGATCGGCTACACGAGGGCGAAGTTCGGGTTCGACGCCGACACGTGCGGCGTGATCGTCGCCATCGACGAGCAGTCGCCGGACATCGCGCAGGGCGTCGACGACTCGTACGAGAGGCAGCACGGCGACGTCGATCCCCTCGACCGGCTCGGCGCCGGCGACCAGGGGATGATGTTCGGCTACGCGTCGAACGAGACGGACGAGCTGATGCCGCTGCCGATCATGCTCGCGCACCGGCTCGCGCACCGGCTGTCGGAGGTGCGCAAGGCGGATGTGCTCCCGTATCTGCGGCCCGACGGGAAGACGCAGGTGACCGTCCGCTACGAGGTCGACGACCACACCGGCCACATCCGGCCGGTCGAGATCGAGCGCGTGCTGATCTCCACGCAGCACCGGGACGGGCTCGACATCGACACGCTGCTCAAGCCCGACCTCGTCGAGCACGTGATCGAGCCGATCCTGCCGAAGGATCTCTACGACCCCCGGCGGCTCGAGCACGACCGTGACTTCGTCTACTGCAACCCGACCGGCAAGTTCGTGATCGGCGGCCCGATGGGCGACTCCGGGCTGACCGGCCGCAAGATCATCGTCGACACGTACGGAGGCGCTGCACCCCACGGGGGCGGCGCGTTCTCGGGGAAGGACCCGACCAAGGTCGACCGCTCGGCGGCGTACGCGGCCCGCTGGGTGGCGAAGAACGTCGTCGCTGCCGGTCTCGCCGATCGCTGCGAGCTGCAGATCGCGTACGCGATCGGCGTCGCGCATCCGCTGTCGGTGCTCGTCGACACGTTCGGGACGGAGAAGATCCCGGTGCCGCGGATCGAGGAGCTGATCCGCGAGCACTTCGATCTGCGCCCGGCCGCGATCCTCCGCGACCTCGACCTGCGGCGCCCGATCTACGCGAAGACCGCTGCCTACGGCCATTTCGGCCGGGATGAGGCGGACTTCACGTGGGAGCGCACCGACCGCGCGGCGGCGCTGCGCGCGGCCGCCGGCCTCGCCGAGGCCTCCGCTACTCGGGCCTGACGAACAGCCCGGCCGCGGCCTTCTCCGAGACCGCGCGCGTCCCGTCGTCGAGCCGGACGACGAACTGGTCGGCGGCCGGGTCGGCACTCTCGACGACGAGCTCCGTCCCGGGCACGAGCCCCTGGTCGTAGAACCAGTGGAGGAGGTCGCCGTCGTGCTCGGCGAGCCGGACGATCGCGGCCCGTGCGCCGGGGCCGAGCGAGGCCAGCGGCACGAGCTCTGCGTTCTCGGCCTGCTCCACCTCCGGGTCGACGGGCCAGCCGTGCGGGCAGCGTTCCGGGCGGCCGAGCTTCTCGTCGATCCGGGCGATCATCTCGTCGTCGAACGTGCTGCCGAGCTCGTCGGCCCGCTCGTGCGACTCGTAGCCGGTGTAGCCCATGAAGTCGGTGAGGAGCCGCTCGATGATCCGGTGCTTGCGGACGACGCGCTCGGCCCGTTCCCGCCCAGTCTCGGTGAGCAGCGCCTCCTTGCGGGCGCCACGCTCGATCAGACCCTCCCCCTCGAGCCGCTTCAGCATCTCGCCGGCCGAGGCGCGCGAGACGTGGAGCATCTCGGCGACGCGGGAGGCGAGCGGGGGGGAGCCGGCACCGCGCGGCGTGTACTCGCCGATCGGGAAGGCGAGGAAGTAGATCGTCTCGAGGTAGTCGTCGACGGAGTGACTCACCACCGGCACCCCGCTATATTGCCCGCCGTGTTGCGTGTAAGGGGTGCCTTACACGGGGATGCGCACTTGGTGCTCAACGGATGACGACCGGCCACATTCTCCTGCTCGGTGCGATCGCGGGCGCGACGATCTTCCTCGGGCTGCCCGTGGGGCGGATGGAGGGGCTGCCGGCCGGCGCTCGTACGGGCCTGTCCTCGCTCGCCACCGGGATCCTCGTCTTCCTGCTCTGGGACGTGCTCTCGAACGCGGTCGAGCCGATCGACTCTGCGCTGCACGCGCACCACTGGGGCCGCTTCGCCGAGCTCAGCACGCTCGGGGCCGCCGGGTTCGTCGGAGGGCTGATGAGCCTCGTCTACTACGACGTGTGGATGAAGGGCCGCGCGGGCAGGCGCTCGTCTCCGCTCGTGGGCCCGGGTGCGGCGGCCGTCGACGAGTTCGTCGCGCGGCGGCGCCTCGACCTGTCGAATCCGGCGATCCGGCTCGCCTTCCTGATCGCGATCGGCATCGGCGTCCACAACTTCGGCGAGGGGCTCGCGATCGGCCAGGCGGCCGCAGCGAGCGAGATCGGCCTCGCGGTGACCCTGATCATCGGCTTCGGCCTGCACAACGCGACCGAGGGCTTCGGGATCTGCGGCCCGCTCAGCGGCGAGGGTGTCCGTCCCAGCTGGGGCCTGCTCGGCCTGTTCGGGCTGATCGGCGGCGGCCCGACGTTCCTCGGCACGGTCGTCGGGCAGGCGTGGGCGAGCGACGCGGTCTCGGTCGTGTTCTTCACCGTTGCGGGCGGCTCGATCCTCTACGTCGTGCGCGAGCTGTTCGCGGTCAACCGCAGGTACGGCCATCCGCTGCTCGTGACCTGGCTTCTCCTGGTCGGGATCCTGCTCGGCTTCGCGACCGACTTCGTCGTCACCGCGGCCGGCGTCTAGCACGCGGCGCCCGCGGTTTGACCGCTCCGCCCGGAGCGTCTACGACTTCCGGAGTGACTCCGCGGACGCAGTGGGCGAGAGCCGTCGACGGCGCGTACATCGCCTACCAGGACTTCGGCGAGGGGCCGATCACCCTCGCGGTGGTTCACGGCTGGCTCTCGCATCTCGAGGTGTACTGGGAGCAGCCGAGATACGCGCAGCTGATGAACCGGCTCGCCCGGCAGATGCGGGTGCTCGTCTTCGACAAGCGCGGGACGGGCATGTCCGACCGGTTCGAGCAGCCTCCCGACCTGGAGACGCGCATGGACGACGTGCGGGCCGTGCTGGACGCGGCCGGGGTCGAGCGTGCCGCCCTGCTCGGCTGGGGTACGGGCGGCCCGGCCTCGGCGCTGTTCTTCGCGGCCACGTATCCGGAGCGAACGATCGCCGTCTGCTGCGATCCACAGATCCTCGACCGGCAGGCGCCCGGGTATCCGTGGGGCGGTGATCCAGGCGAATACGACGAGGAGGAGTCCCGGTTCATGGCGGACTGGGGCCACGAGGAGCGGATGCCCCAATACGGGTTCGGCGGGCGGCCCGAGGACGCGCCCCAGGACGAAGGCTTCAAGCGCTGGTTCGCCAGGTGGGCCCGCTTCTCGGCGACACCGGGCGCGGCGTGGGCGTTCAGCCGCATGTGGTTCGAGACCGATGTGCGGGACATCCTGCCTGCGGTCAGGGCGCCCGCCCTCGTGTTCTTCCGTGTGGATGCGGAGGGGAACTCGAGCGAGGAGCACGCCCGCTACCTCGCGAGCCGTCTGGCCGGCGCCCGGGTGGTCGGCTTGCCGGGGTCTGCCGTGGTCGTGTGGGCCGAGGACCCGGAGCCGCTCGCGGCGGCGGTCGAGTCGTTCCTCGCCTCCGTCGCGGAAGAGGAGGCGGACTTCGATCGTGTCCTGGCGACCGTCCTGTTCACGGACATCGTCGGCTCGAGCGAGCAGGCGGCGCAGCTGGGCGACCGGCGCTGGAAGGAGCTCCTCGAGCAGCACCATCAGGCGGTGCGGACCCTGCTGGCCCGTTACCGCGGACAGGAGATCGACACCGCCGGCGACGGGTTCTTCGCCTCGTTCGACGGCCCGGCGCGCGCCGTACGCTGCGCCCAGGCGATCGTCGACGCCGTCGTGCCGCTCGGGCTCGAGATCCGCGCCGGGCTCCATACGGGGGAGATCCAGACGATCGGCGACAAGATCGGCGGTCTCGCCGTCAACATCGGCGCCCGCGTCGGCGGTGAGGCGGGGGCCTCCGAGGTCCTCGTCTCGCAGACGGTCAAGGACCTCACCGTGGGCTCGGGCCTGACGTTCGAGGACGCGGGAGAGCACGAGCTGAAGGGCATCCCCGACCGCTGGCGGCTCTACCGGGCGGTACGCGCGGCCTAGCGACGCCCGGGTGTCGCTAGCGGGCGACCACGTGGCGATAGCGCCAGATCGCGAGGGCCGCGAAGACCACGGTGATCGCGACCGACCACACCGCTGCGAGCCAGACGTCGTTGCCGGCCGGGGTGTCGATGAAGAGCCGGCGTATCGCGTTGACCATCGTCGTGAACGGGTTGTGCCTCGCGACCGGCTGGAGCCAGCCGGGCATCGAGCCCACCGGGACGAACGCGGACGACACGAACGTGAGGGGGAAGAGGATGGTGAAGCCGTAGGCGTTGGCGGCCTCCGGGGACGACGCGGCGAGCCCGATGAACGCGAACACCCACGAGAACGCGTAGCCGATCAGCAGCAGCAGGGCGATGCCGCCCAGGATCGTCGGGATCTCGGTCGTGAAGCGGAAGCCGACGGCGCCTCCCACGGCGAGCATCACGACGAGCTGGAGGACGTTCGTGCTGATGTCCGCGAAGGTCCGGCCGGTGAGGACCGCGGAGCGCGACATCGGTAGCGACCGGAACCGGTCCATCAGCCCCTTCCTCAGGTCGTCCGAGAGCCCGAGCGCGGTGACGAAGCCGCCGAAGACGATCGACTGGACGACGATGCCCGGGATCAGGAAGTCGACGTAGCGAAGCCCGGGCGTCGAGATCGCGCCCCCGAAGACGTAGACGAAGAGGAGCACGAACATGATCGGCTGCACCGTGTAGCCGACGAGGAGGTCGGGCTGGCGCTTGATCCGCTTGACGCTGCGGACGGCGAGCACCCACATGTCGGAGAGCTCGCGGGCGGCCGCGCTCACCGGCGCTCCTCCTCGAGGCCGGCGGTCGCATGGCCCGTCAGCTGCAGGAAGACGTCGTCGAGCGTCGGCCGTCGCGTCGCGATGTCGCCGACCGCGATCCCCGCCCGGTCGAGGGCCCGGACGGCGTCGGCGACCCCGCCGCCCTCCACGACCGGCAGCGACACGACGCCGTCCGCCACGGACGGCGGGCCGTCGCCGAGCGCCTCGAGGGCACGTGCGGCCGAAGCGGCGAGGGCTCCGTCGGCGAGGTGGATCTCGAGCCGGTTGCCCCCGACCCGCCGCTTCAGCTCGTCCGGCGTCCCCTCGGCGATCACCACTCCGTGGTCGACGACGGCGATCCGGTGCGCGAGCCGGTCCGCCTCGTCGAGGTACTGCGTCGTCAGGAGCACGGTCGTCCCCTCGGTCACGAGGGCTCCGAGCGCGTCCCAGAGGGCGATCCGGCTGCGCAGGTCGAGCCCGGTCGTCGGCTCGTCGAGAAACAGGATCGGCGGGCGCGCCACGAGCGCGGCGGCGAGGTCGAGCCGGCGCCGCATCCCGCCCGAGTACGTGCGAACGAGCCGCCTGCCCGCGTCGGCGAGGCCGAAGTCCTCGAGCAGCTCGGAGGCGCGCTGCCGGGACGCGCGCCGGCCGAGGTGGTAGAGCCGGCCCACCATCTCGAGGTTCTCGAAGCCGCTGAGGTTCTCGTCCACCGCCGCATACTGGCCGGCGAGGCCGATCCGGCTCCGCACCTGCGCCGGCTGCTGCAGCACGTCGAATCCGGCGACTCTCGCGGTTCCGCTGTCCGGCTCGAGCAGCGTGGTCAGAATCCGGACCGCGGTCGTCTTGCCCGCCCCGTTGGGACCGAGCAGTCCGAGCACGCTGCCCGTGGGGGCGTGGAGATCGACGCCGCGGAGAGCCTCCACGTCGCCGTAGTGCTTCCGCAGCCCCTCCGCCTCGATCGCCGAAGGCTCGCTCAGCGCTTCTCGCCCTCCGGGCGCCCGCCCTGCCGAAACACCATCCCGACCTCCTCGCCGACCCTCGATCCCGTGGGAGAGGGTACCCGGGCGCCGGTCGCGCCAGCGGGTCCGGCACGGTCGCGAGTACCTCGACGAGACCGGATCGGCTTCCGGTAGACAAGTTCCGGAGGGTCGTTTCCCCCCGCGCAGCCGTACCCATCACCCAGGCCACTTCGGAGGTACTCATGCCAGACACGAAGGTCATCGCCGTCGTCGGCGCCACCGGCGCCCAGGGAGGCGGCGTCGTCCGCGCGATCGCCGCTCATCCGGACGGCGGGTTCACGGCGCGTGCGATCACGCGCAAGCCGGACTCCGACGCCGCACGGGCTCTCGCGGCCCTTCCGAACGTCGAGGTCGTCCAGGCGGACAGCGACGACGAGGCGAGCCTCGAGCGCGCGTTCGCGGGTGCCTACGGCGCCTTCTGCGTCACCTTCTTCTGGGCGGACATGTCGGCGGAGCACGAGCTCGCGCAGGCGCGCAACCTGGCCGCGGCCGCGAAGGCGGCCGGTGTTCGCCACGTCGTCTGGTCGACGCTCGAGGACACGCGGCGCTGGGTCACCGACGACCGCATGCCGACCCTCCAGGGCAAGTACAAGGTGCCGCACTACGACGGCAAGGAGGACGCGGACGCCGCCTTCCGCGAGGCCGGCGTGCCCACGACGTTCCTCCGCACGTCCTTCTACTGGGAGAACTTCATCTACTTCGGGCTCGGCCCGCAGCGGGCCGAGGACGGGGTGCTCGCCCTCACGTTCCCGCTGGGCAGCTCGCGCCTGCCGGGGATGAGCTCCGAGGACATCGGCAAGACGGCGTACGCGATCTTCGCGCGCGGCGACGAGTTCGTGGGCAAGACCGTCTCGATCGCGGGCGAGCATCTGACCGGCGACCAGCTGGCGGAGTCGATGAGCAGGGCGCTCGGTGAGGAGGTGCGCTACAACGACATCGACCCCGACGTCTTCCGCGGCTTCGGGTTCCCGGCCGCGGACGAGGTCGGGAACATGTTCCAGTTCAAGCGCGACTTCGAGGCAGAGTACGCCGGCCCGCGCGACCTCGACTTCACCCGCTCGCTCAACCCGGAGCTCCAGGACTTCGACACCTGGCTGGCGGCGAACGCAGGCAAGATCCCGCTGGGGTAGGAGACTCTCGCGCCGAGACGCCGGGGCCGCAGCGCCCCGGCACCGGCGCGGACGATCGTCCGGGGGAAGGACCGTGCACGCTTGACGCCTCACCGACCGTGGTGCGAGAGTCGTCGTTCAAGCCGATCGAGAGAGGAAGAGCCCATGACTGCGTTCGCGGTACCGCTGCCGGCCGAGAAGCTCGAGGCGTGGAAGAGCTGGACCGAGGAGCTGAAGGGCTCCCGCAAGGCCGAGTTCGACGACATGAACGCCCGGCACGGGTTGACGGAGCACCGGGCGTACCTGCAGCCGACGCCCGACGGCGGCTTTCTCGTGGTCGCCGTTCACGACGGCCCCGGCGGTGACGAGTTCCTGGCGAACGTGATGGCGTCCGACCACGAGTTCGACCGGTGGTTCGTCGAGATCATCTCCGAGCTCCACGGCATGGATCCTTCCGGCCCGCTGCCGCCCACGCCCACGCGTCACATCTAGACCGAGCGGAACGCCTCGCGCGTCACTGCGTCTCGCCGTCCTGCTCCACCGCGTAGAGCTGCCACTCGCCGGGTACGCCCTTCAGCTCGGCGGTGCCGCGGTCGGCGAACCGGATGCCGGAACCCGCGACGAGGTCCTTGACCGTGCGCGAGACGAGCACTTCGCCCGGCGCCGCCTGGGCGGCGACCCGGGCGCCGATCGAGACGGCGATGCCGGCCACCTTGTCGGCGAGCAGCTCGCACTCGCCGGTGTGCAGCCCGGCGCGCATCTCGAGGCCGAGCCCGCCCACCGCGTCCGTTACCGCCCGGGCGCAGCGGATCGCCCTCGCCGGGCCGTCGAAGGTCGCGAAGAACCCGTCGCCGGCGGTGTCGACCTCGCGGCCGCGGAAACGCGCAAGCTCGCCGCGGACGGCTGCGTGGTGGCGCTCGAGCAGCTCCCGCCAGCGGCGGTCGCCCAGCTCGGCGGCCGTCGCCGTCGAGCCGACGAGGTCGGTGAACAGCACGGTGGCGAGAACCGTGTCCGGCTCGGACACGTCGGCGGGCAGGTCGGCCACGAACGCCTCGATCTCGCGGGTGACAGACTCGGAATCGCCCGCCACCATCAGATGGTCGTCGCCGGGAAGCTCCCGGTAGCGGGCACCGGGGATGTGCTCGGCGAGGTAGCGACCCGCCTCGACCTTGACGATCATTTCGCTTGCCCGCTGCACGACGAGCGTCGGAACCCGGATCGTCGCCAGCACGTCCCGGACGTCGATCTCCATGTTCATGCGGGTGAGATCGAGTCTCGCGCCCGGACTGATGCTCGTGCGGCTCACCATCGCGAGCCAGCGGGCGAACTCGGCGTCGCCGGCGAGGCTCGGCGCGAACTCCTGCAACATCGTGCGCGTGCTCTCTTCGGTGATCGGCGAGGGCGACTGCTCCTCCTCGCGGATCCACCTGCGGTACTCCTCCTCGGTCGGCCGCCACGGATAGTCGGGCGCCCAGGTGCTGCGGGCGACGGTGCCGTACAGGACGAGACCAGCCGTGCGCTGCGGGTAGGTCGCGGCAAAGATGATCGACATCGGCCCGCCCTCGGAGACGCCCATCAAGACGGCACGCTCCGAGCGGGCCGCGTCCATCACCGCCCGAATGTCGTCCGAACGCTCCTCGAGGGTGGCGATCTTCTTCACCCGGTCCGAAAGACCCGTGCCACGCTTGTCGAACACGATCACCCGGCTGAACGACGCCATCCGATCGAGAAACGCCGCAAACAACGGGTGCTGCCACAAGAGCTCGACGTGGGAGAACGACCCCGGCGTCAGCACGAGATCGACCGGCCCCTCGCCTGCCACGGCATAGGCGATCGCAACGTCACCGCTCTGCGCGTAGCGGGTCTCGGACAGCCCCACCGGACCATTCTCCTCTACCGTCGGGGCAGCGTCCATTCGGGTAAGACAGCGGTATGCGCGAAGCGATCAACCTCGAAAGGAAGCTCGGGCTCTTCGCCGAGCACTGGCAGCCGAAGGTCGTCGCGCGGGTCAACGACCACGACGTGCGAATCGTCAAGGTGCAGGGCGAGTTCGTCTGGCACAAGCACGACGACACCGACGACTTCTTCCTCGTGCTCGCGGGACACCTGACGATTCAGCTGCGCGACGGCGACGTCGAGCTCGACGCGGGAGAGCTCTACGTCGTGCCGAGAGGCGTCGAGCACTGCCCGCGCGCCGACGAGGAGGCGTCCGTCCTGCTGATCGAGCCGAGCGGAACCGTCAACACCGGCGACGCCGGCGGGCCGCTCACGAGCGAGCCCGAGCGGATCTGAGCTCGGCCGGGAGACCGGCCGCGACCAGGGCGAGGTCGCCGGCGACCCAGATCGCGCGCGCGTCGAACCCGGCCGCCGCGAGCCAGCCGAGCTGGTCGTCGAGCCGGTCGGGGTGGTCGTAGCCGTCGCTGAGCGGAATCCCCGCCTCCGCGGGATCGTCCGGGACGATCACGTCCGCGAGCACGAACCGCCCGCCCGGCTGCAGCACCGCCGCGACGCGCCGGAAGAGGTCCTGCTTGCCCGCGCTGTCGAGGTGGTGGACGGCGAGCGCGGAGAAGACGAGCCCGAACGGCCCGTCCGGCAGCGGATCCTCGAGCCGTTGCGCGCGCAGGTCGGCCTCGGGCAGGGCGTTCCGCGCGACGGCGAGCATCCTCTCGCTCTCGTCGATCCCGACGAGCCGCGCGCCCGGATGCCGCTCGAGCACCTTGCGTGCCGTCGCGCCGGTGCCCGTGCCGAGCTCGAGGATCGCCGTCGCCGCGACGCCCTCCGTCGCGCGCGCCGTCTCCTCCTGCAGCTCGTCGTAGCGCACGATGTCCTCGCGGATCTCCGCCGCGTAGGTCGCAGGATCGAAGTGGAACTGTGACATCGAGCAGCTCCGACCATACCCGGAGCTACGCTCGCCGCCGTGCCGCGCCTCGCCTCCGTCTACCCACTCGTGAGCGCGCGAGCTCTCGCCCGGCCGTTCACGTACGAGGTGCCGGACGAGGTCGAGCGGGGTGCCGTCGTCGCGATCCGCTTCGGCAACGCGCGCCGGCGCGGCGTCGTCGTCGAGGTGGGCGTCGAGGCGCCCGAGGACGTCGAGCCCGTCGCCGCCGAGCGCGTCGTCGAGCGGCTGCCCCCGGCCCTCGTCGACCTCGCCCTCTGGCTCGCCGACTATTACGGCTCGACACCGGCGCGCGCGCTCTCGCTCGTCGCTCCCGAGCTGCCGTCGCGCCGCGGCGAGCGCCGGGAGGTCGTCGCCGGCGCCGCACTGGCGGCCGAGGCCGCGCCGCTCACGCTCTCTCCTACCCAGGAGCACGCCCTCGCGCGGATCGAGGAGCTGCTCGCGGCGAAGGGCGGAAACGTCCTCCTCGCGGGCGCGACGGGCAGCGGCAAGACCGAGGTCTACATCCGCGCGTGCGAGGCTGCGCTCGCACAGGGACGCGGCGCGATCGTCCTCGTGCCCGAGATCGCCCTCACGCCGCAGACGGTCGGCCGCTTCCGCGCCCGTTTCGGCGACCGGGTGGCGCTTCTCCACTCGGGCCTCTCCGAGGCCGAGCGGCGGGACGAGCGCGAGCGGATCCTCGCCGGCGAGGCGACGGTCGCCGTCGGGGCCCGCTCCGCCGTGTTCGCACCGCTCGCGCCGCTCGGCGTGATCTGCGTGGACGAGGAGCAAGACTCCTCGTACAAGCAGGAGTCCGATCCCCGCTACGACGCGCGCACGGTCGCCGCGAAGCGGGCCGCCCTCGAGGGAGCCGTCGCGGTGTTCGGCTCGGCGACGCCCCGGCCCGAGTCGTGGCACGCGCTCGAGCGGCTCGAGCTCGGAGGGCGGCTCGGCGCGCCGCTGCCGGCCGTCCGGATCGTCGACCTGCGCCGCGAGCCCGGTTACCCGCTCTCGTCACCGCTCCTCGCCGAGCTCGGGCGGCTCGCGGAGGACGGCGGCAAGGCGATCCTGCTCCTCAACCGCCGCGGCGTCGCGCCCGCGCTGCACTGCCGCGCCTGCGGCACCACCCGCCGCTGCACGAACTGCGACGTCGCCTTGACCCTCCATGGGGACGGAACGCTGCGCTGCCACCACTGCGGCGTGCGCGAGGTGGTGGGGGAGACGTGCCCGGCGTGCGGCTCGGCCGAGCTCGCGCGCATCGGTTCCGGCACCCAGCGCCTGGAACGGGAGCTCGCCAGGCACGTGCCGGAGCTCGAGCGGATCCGGCTCGATGCCGACGCGATCGCGAAGCCGGCGGAGCTGCGCGCGGCCCTCGAGCGCTTCGGCCAGGCGGAGCGGGCCGTGCTCGTCGGCACCCAGATGGTCGCGAAGGGCCACCACTTCGCCGGCGTCCAGCTCGCGGCGGTCGTCGACGCGGACACCGGGCTCGCCCTGCCCGACTTCCGCGCCGAGGAGCGGACCTTCCAGCTCCTGACCCAGCTCGCCGGGCGCAGCGGCCGCGACGCGCCGGGCCGCGTCATCGTCCAGACCTTCCAGCCGGAGTCGCGCGCCGTCGAGCATGCCGTCCGCCACGACGTCGCCGGCTTCCTCGCCGGCGAGCTCGAGCGCCGCCGTGCGCTCGGCTATCCGCCGTTCCGCCACCTCGTCCGCATCCTCGTCTCGGGGCCGGAGCCCGGGCCCGCGGTGCGCGCGCTCGAGGAGGTGAAGACGGGACTCGACGGCTTCGAGCTGCTCGGCCCCGCGCCGCTGCTGCGGCTGCGCGGCCGGCACCGGGCCCAGCTCGTCGGCAAGACCGACCGCCCGCGTGCGCTCGCCTCCCGCGCCGCGGCCCTCCTCGCCGCGGCCGCGCCCGCGATGCGCCGCGCCGGGCTCAGCGCCGTCGTGGACGTCGACCCGCAGAGCGTCTAGTCGGACACGCGCTGGAAGAGCACGAAGTCGCGCCAGTCTCCGGCGATGCGGAGAAAGCGGGGGGCGACGCCGATCCGGTCGAAGCCGTTCTTCTCCAGCACGCGCTGGGACGGGACGTTGTCGACGAGAGTGGCGGCCTCCACCCGGTGCAGCGCGAGCTCGCCGAACGCGTACTCGACGACGTCGGCGACGGCGGCGGTCGCCAGCCCGCGTCCGTTCCGCGCGCTGTCGACCCAGTAGCCGATCGTCCCGCTCTGGAGCGACTTGCGCACGATGTTGAAGAGGTTGATCGCGCCGGCGATCGCTTCGCCGTCGAGGATCGCGAACGGATGCGTCCCGTCCCCGAGCTGCCGCTCGAGTCGTGCCCGCTGGCCCTCGGCGGTGAAGAACTCCGGCGGCCGCTCGGGCTCGAACGGGGCGAGGAACTCCCGGTTTGCGCGCTCGAGCGCGGCGAGCTCCTCTGCGTCCTCGGCCCGGAGCGGCCGGATCATGCGTCGCGCAGCGCCGCCGCGCGCTCGGCCGGAAAGCGCGCGAGTATCCACTCCGCGTCGAGTGGCTCGCGCGCGTACGAGCGGCC
Source organism: uncultured Gaiellales bacterium (assembly GCA_964602945.1). Taxonomy (GTDB): domain Bacteria; phylum Actinomycetota; class Thermoleophilia; order Gaiellales; family Gaiellaceae; genus Palsa-739. The sequence continues at coordinate 5,729 of CAZRTE010000050.1, read as the reverse complement.
GTTGAGGCGGACGAAGTCGCGCGTGCGCGGATCCATGGCCAGCCTCGCCTCGGCCGGGAAGTTGCGGTTGTGGCGCGCGATGAGCTCGTTCACCTGCGCGAAGCTCCAGTTGCCGGCGAGCTCGCGCCAGGCCGCCGCGAACCGCGCCGGATCCTCGGCCTCCGCCGCGAGCGCCCGCCAGGCCTCGGCGAGCTGCCGCTCGTGCTGCTCGACGGCGTCCTCGATCGCCCGCAGCCGGCGCATCCAGATCGTCGGCCCACCGAGCGCGCGCACGGCCGACTCGGCGTCGGGCCGGAAGTTCCGTACGCGCTGCCGCAGCGGCGTCCCCCGCACCGGGCTCGACTCGAGATCCGCCTCGAGCGTCTCGCGCTCCTGTCGCTCCCGAGGCGTCTCCGGCCGGGTCGCGCCCTGGTTCATGACTTCCTTCAGCGTCCTGGGATCCACGTGTGCGAGGGTACCCTCGGTCTGATGGCCGAGATCGAGGGACAGGTCAAGGAGGAGCAGCTCGACCCCGAGCGCGAGACGCGGCGCCGGCTGGCGCTCGCCCAGATCCGCCAGTACCCGGACGCGGCTCTGAAGATGACGGCGCGGCCGGTCGAGTCGTTCGACGACGATCTCGTGCGGCTCGTCGAGCGGATGAAGCAGCTCATGCGAGACGCGAACGGGATCGGGCTCGCCGCGACACAGGTCGGTGTGCTGCAGCGGCTGTTCGTCTTCCAGGTGAGCGAGGACGAGGTGGTGGCCGTCGTGAACCCCGAGATCGTCGAGCGGAGCGAGGAGCAGACCGTCGAGGACGAGGGCTGCCTCTCGATCCAGGGTGTCGTCCTGCCGATCGAGCGCGCCGCGACGATCGCGCTCACGGGCCGGGACGAGTACGGGGCCGAGGTGCGCTACGAGCTCGAGGAGCCCTACTCCCGGGCCGCCCAGCACGAGAGCGACCATCTCGACGGTGTGCTCATCCTCGACCGGACGACGCCCGAGGCGCGCCGCGAGGCGCTCGCGAACCTGCGCCCCCGGATCGTGCTGGGGTAGCCGTGCCGCGGCGGATCGCCGTCGCCGCGACCGCTCCGTTCGGGGCCGACGTGCTCGTGCGGCTCGCGGCCGAGCACGACGTCGTGCAGGTGCTCACCCGGCCGGACAGGCCGCGTGGACGCGGTCGCCGTCTCGCGCCGCCGCCGGCGAAGCAGGCCGCCGAGGCGCACGGAATCGCGGTCGTGCAGCCGACGCGGCTCGACGAGTCGGTCGAGCTCGCCGCCGACACCGTCGTCGTCTGCGCGTACGGGCTGCTGGTCCCGAACGACCTCCTCGAGCGCGCGCTCTGGCTCAACGTCCACCCGTCGCTGCTGCCGCGCTGGCGCGGCGCGGCGCCGGTCGAGCGGGCGTTGATGGCGGGCGACGAGGAGACGGGCGTCACGATCCATCGCACCGTCGAGGCGCTCGACGCTGGCCCGGTCGCGGCCCAGCGCGCGTTCGCGGTCGAGCCCGAGGACGACGCCGGGATGGTCTACGCGCGCGCGGCGCCCGTCGCGACGCAGCTCCTCTTCGACGTGCTCGCGCAGAACGAGCCCTCGTTCACGCCGCAACCCGAGGAGGGGGCCACGTACGCCGAGAAGATCCGGCCCGAGGATCGCGAGCTCGACCTCTCCGCGCCCGCGCAGGAGCTCGTGAACCGGGTGCGGGCGCTCTCCCCGCACATCGGCGCCCGGCTCGGCGACCTCATCGTCTGGCGTGCGCGGGTGGGAGAGGACGGCTCCTTCGAGCCGGTCGAGGTGCAGCCGGCCGGCGGCCGCCGGATGGCGTACGAGGCGTATCTGCGAGGCCGCAGATGACGTGGTGGCACGCTGCGGCCGAGGGGCGGCACGACCTGCAGAACCCGACCTCCCGGGAGAAGATCCGCCTGCTCGGCGAACAGCTCGGCCTCGGGCCCGACGACCACGTGCTCGATGTCGCCTCCGGCCGCTGCGGGCCGGCGCTCGTGCTCGCCGAGGCGTTCGGCTGCCGACTCACCTGCGTCGAGCGCGCGCCGGAGTTCGTCGCCGGGGCACGCGAGCGCGTCGCCGCCGCGGGGCTGGAGGCGAGGATCGAGATCGTCGAGGCGGACGCGGCTAGCTTCGAGCCGGCCCGGTACGACGCCGCGCTCTGTCTGGGCGCGAGCTTCGTCTTCGGCGGGCTCGTGCCCACGCTCGAGCGGCTCGCCGCCGTCGCGGCCCGGGTGGCCGTCGGCGAGCCGTACTGGCGCACCTGGCCGCTGCCGCCGGAGGCGGACCCGACCGGCGAGGAGCAGGAGTGGCTCCCGCTCGCCGCCACGGTGGAGCGCGCCGAGTCCACCGGCGTTCGCGTCGTCTCGGTGATCGCCGCCTCCGAGGACGACTGGGACCGCTACGAGAGCCTGCGCTGGCAGACGCTCGACGACTGGCTCGCGGCCAATCCCGACGACCCGCAGGCGGCCGAGTTCCGCACGCGCTCCATCCGCCACCGCGACCGGTACCTGCGCTGGGAGCGGGCGGCAATCGGCTGGGCGATCTTCGTCGGCCGCACGTGAGCGTCTCGCCGGCCCGGCGGGTCGCGTACGAGGTGCTGCTGCGCGTCTTCGAGCAGGACGCCTACGCCGACCGCGCGTTCCGCAGCGCCGCCGAGGGACTCGACGAGCGCGAGCGGGCGTTCGCGCAGCGGCTCGCCTACGGCTCCGTGCAGCGGGTGCGCACCCTCGACCACGCGATCGCGACGCTCGGGCGGCGGCCGGTGCGCAAGCTCGACCCGCCGGTGCGGGCGGCGCTGAGGCTGGGCGCCTACCAGCTCGGCTACACGGACACCGCGCCGCACGCGGCCGTGAACGAGTCGGTGGAGCTCGTGCGGGGAGCGCGGCTCGAGCGGGCCGTACCGTTCACGAACGCGGTGCTGCGGCGGCTCGCGGACGGGATCCTGCCGCTCCTCGACTCGCTCCCCGACGGCCCGTTGAAGGAGTCGTATCCCGACTGGGTCCACGAGACGTTCGTGCGGGTGCTCGGAGAGGAGGGTGCGCTCGCCCTGATGCGGACGATGAACGAGCCCCTCGAGACCGTGGTGCGGCTCGTGCGCGGCGAGCCTCCTGCCGGAGCCGACCAGACGGACGTTCCCGGCGCGTACCGCGTCGCGAGGCTCGACGAGGAGCTCGTCGCGGCGGGGCGGATCTGGCCGCAGAGTCGCGGCTCGCAGCTCGCGGGGCTCTGCCTCGGCACGGCCGGCGGCGAGCGCGTCCTCGATCTCTGCGCCGCGCCCGGCGGCAAGACGGGGCAGCTCCGCGGCGAGGTGACGGCCGTCGAGATCGACCCGCAGCGCGCGCGGGAGCTCCGGGCCAACCTCGCGACGATGGGACGGGACGAGGTGACGGTCGTCGAGGCGGACGGAACGGCGCTGCCGCCCGGGCTCGACGGCTTCGACCGGGCGCTCGTCGACGCGCCCTGCTCCGGGCTCGGCGTCCTCGCCCAGCGGCCCGACCTCCGCTGGCGGGCGGCACCCCTGCCCGAGCTCCAGCTCGCCTTGCTCCGCTCGGCGGCCGCGCATGTGCGGCCCGGCGGCACGATCGTCTACTCCGTCTGCACGCTGAACCCGGACGAGTGCGAGGCCGTCGTCGACGCGAGCGGCCTCCGGGTCGTGCCGCTCGGTGAGGAGTGGCCCGCGTTCGCCCATCCGACCCGTCCCGAGTTCCTCCTCACGCTGCCCCACGTGCACGGCACGAGCGGCTTCTTCGTCGCCCGCCTCGCGCGCGACTAGGCCCTTTCGGCCATGTCCCGGTATCTGTTACCGGGCCAGGTCCGCTCCAGACAGGTCATTCCTCCGTGTCTCGGCGCCAGCTGCGGGGCCAGGACCAACTCGGACACGTCCCGGTATCTGTTACCGGGGCAGGTCCCCGCAAGACATGCCTCCGGCCGGGGAACGGCGTACGATCGGCCGTGGGCGGATGGCCTGGCGTGACTGGATCCGGACGGTGGAGGTCGAGCCCTCGCTCTACGCGGCCGACTTCGCGCACCTCGGCGAGCAGATCGAGGTGCTGCTCCGTGCCGGCTGCCGCGTCTTCCACTTCGACGTCGGCGACGGTCACTTCGTCGAGCCGGTGACGATGGGGCCGATCGTCCTGTCCTCGATCGCGCCGCTCGTCCATGAGATGGACGGTGTCCTCGACTGTCATCTCATGGTCGACAATCCGGAGCGCCAGTTCCCGCAGATCGCGCGTGCGGGCGGCGACAGCGCCACCTTCCACTACGAGGTCGTCGACGACGTGCCGGCGACGATCGCCGCCGCCCGCGAGCACGGCCTCCAGGTCGGCGTCGCCTTCACGCCGGAGACCGAGCCGGAGGACGTGGCGGCGGTTGCGGGCGAGGCGGACCTCGTCCTCTGCATGAGCATCCACCCCGGCTACAGCGGCCAGGAGTTCATGCCGGAGGCGTTCGACCGGATCCGGCGGCTGCGTACCGCCCTGCCGGAGCACGTCCACGTCCAGGTGGACGGGGGGATCGGCAACGAGAACGTCCGCGAGGTGCACGAGGCCGGCGCGACCCTGTTCGTCGCGGGCTCGGCCATCTTCGAGAGGGAGGGTCTGCCGCGCGCCTACCGCCGCCTCGTTCAGGCTCTCGCGTGACGTACTTCGAGCGGGCGCTCGAGCTCGCGGAGCGGGGACGCGGCAAGGTCGCCGACCACCCGCTCGTCGGTGCGGTCGTCGTCGCCGGCGATGAGGTGGTGGGGGAGGGCTGGTACGAGTACGACCTCGTCCGGCATGCGGAGGTCGCTGCGCTCGAGCAGGCGGGCGAGCGCGCCCGCGGCGCGACGCTCTACGTGACGCTCGAGCCGTGCTCGCACCATGGGCGGACACCGCCGTGCGCCGACGCCGTGGCAGCGGCGGGTGTCTCCCTCGTCGTCGTCGGTGCGCTCGACCCGAACCCGCTCGTGGACGGGCGGGGGGTCGCGCGCCTGCGCGAGGCCGGGATCGAGGTCGACGTCCTGGACGACCCGGCTGCGCGCCGCCAGAACGAGGCCTGGCGGGTCTGGAAGTCGCTCGGGCGTCCCTTCGTCACCTACAAGGCGGCGGTGAGCCTCGACGGCCGGGTCGTGGTACCCGGCCGCCGCTGGGTCTCCGGCGAGGAGTCGCGGCGGCGCGTGCACGAGCTGCGTGCCGTCTCCGATGCCGTCGCCGTGGGGATGGGGACGGTGCGGGCCGACGCGCCCCGGCTCGACGCGCGCGGTATCGGCGCGGCGCACCAGCCGCGACGGCTCGCCTTCGGCCGTGGCCCCCTTCCGGACCGCTCGAAGCTCGAGCTGCGCACGGGCGGGCTCGACGAGGAGCTCCGGGCGCTCGCCGCGGAGGGCGTCCAGTCGCTCCTGCTCGAGGGAGGGCCGACGCTCGCCGGCTCCTTCCTCGAGGCGGGGCTCGTCGACAAGCTCCTGCTCTTCGTAGCCCCCGTGCTCGCGGGGACGGGGCCGCGGGTCTTCGGCGACCTCGCGGAGCCCGTCGAGCTCCTGGAGCTGCGCGCGGAGCGGTCGGGAGAGGACGTGCTCCTCGAGGCGTACCTCCATAGATAGCTCGCGGGTGCTGCGCACCCGCTCGCTGGAGCCGGGCGAAACGCTTCGCGTTTCGCCCGGGAGTGCACGGAACGAGGGCCGGGGAGAGCGTGGTCTCCCCGGCCCTCGTGCTGTCAGGGCTTGTTTGGGCTGCGTGGGGTTCAGGCTGCGCTTGTGTCGCGTGGGGGCAGGCC
>CAZRTE010000049.1:0-18698 GCA_964602945.1 uncultured Gaiellales bacterium | reverse complement strand
CCCTGACCGCACGAGGGCCGGGGAGACCGCGCTCTCCCCGGCCCTCGTTCCATGCACTCCAGCGAGCGAGACCGAAGGTCTCGCGAGCTACCCGGGCGAAGAGCGAAGCGTTTCGCCCGGCTCTTACCAGCTCTTGGCCCTGCGCAGGGATTGGGGCTCGGCGACGCGGACCCGGGCGTCGACGGCGAGACAGCCGTCGGGCAGTGCCAGGACCGGATTGAGGTCGAGCTCCGCGACCTCCGGCAGGTCGTCGGCGAGGAGCGAGAGGCGCAGGAGGAGGTCGACGAGAGAGGCTTCGTCCGCCGCCGGCAGGCCGCGGAAGCCGGCGACGAGGCTTCCGGCCTTGCCCGCGTGGACGAGCTCCTCGGCGTCGTGGTCCGTGAGCGGCGCCAACCGGAACTGCGCCTGCCCGATCAGCTCCGCGAGGATGCCGCCGGGGCCGAAGGCCACGAGCGGCCCGAAGACGGGATCCTGCACGGCGCCCGCCAGGAGCTCCGCGGCGCCGCGGACGAACGGCTGCACGAGGACGGGTCCGCCGAGCTGCTTCGCGGCGGCGAGCACCGCCTTCTCGTCGGCGAGATCGAGGATCACGCCGCCCTGCTCCGTCTTGTGCACTCCCGGGGCGGCGGTCTTGAGAACGACCGGGAACCCGAGCTCGCGTGCCGCCTCGACGGCTTCCGCCGGCGTCGGGACGACCCGTTCCGGCACGAGCGGCAGGCCGTACGCCTCGAGCAGACGGCGAGCCTGGTCGGCGTCGAGCCAACCGTCGCCTCCGGCCGAGAGCGCCTCGGCCACGACGGCCTCGGCCGTCTCGCGGTCGCGCTCCAGGTCGAGCACCGTGCCCGCCGGCCGCCGGAGCCACTCGCCGCGCTCGGCAGCCCGGCTGAGCGCGCGAGCAGCGGCCTCCGGATAGGAGAAGGCGGGCACCGGCGCGACGCTGCGCAGCGTCTCCGGGGCGCCGCGGGCGCTCAGGAACACGCAGAGGACGGGCTTCTCGCCGGCGTCCGCCGCGGCGGCGCTGATCGCCCTGCCGACCTCGTCCTCGTTCACGCCGACCGTCGGCACGAAGAGGACGATGACGGAGTCGATGCCGGGGTCCGCGAGCAGGAGCGGCAGGACGTTTCCGAAGTTCTTCGCGTTCGCGCCTCCGAGCATGTCGACCGGGTTCGCGAAGCTCGCCTCCTCCGGCAGGAGGGCGGCGAGCGCGGCCTGCGTCTCCTCGCTCGGCGGGGGCAGCTCGAGCCCGAGGGACTCGCACGCGTCCGCGGCGAGGATGCCCAGTCCGCCGGCGTTCGTGAGCACGGCGACGTGGCGGCCGTGCGGCACCGGCTGTGCGTACAGCGTGGCCGCGACGTCGATCAGCTCGTCGAGCGTCGCCGTCCGGATCACGCCGGTCTGGTGGAAGAGAGCGTCGATCGCGGCCTCCGAGCCGGCGAGGGCGGCTGTGTGGGAGCTCGCTGCCCGGCTCCCCGCGCGCGTCGTGCCGCCCTTCATGGCGAGGATCGGCTTCGTGCGCGCGAGGCGGCGTGCGATACGGGCGAAGGCCCGCGGGTTCCCGAACGACTCGAGGTAGAGCATCACGATCTCGGTCGCCTCGTCGTCCTCCCACCACTCGAGCAGGTCGTTGGAGGAGACGTCGACCTTGTTCCCGATCGAGACGAACGACGTGAGACCGAGCCCGCGGATGGTCGCGCGCTCGAGCACCGCGAGCCCCAGGGCACCGCTCTGGGACGAGAAGCCGATCTTTCCCTTCGGGAACGGCCGCGGCCCGAAGGTCGCGTTGAGGTTGACGAGCGACGAGGAGATGCCGAGGCAGTTCGGTCCGACCACGCGCGCCCCGTGCGACCGCGCGAGCGCGAGCAGCTGCTCCTGGCGCTCTGCTCCCTCCGCGCCGGTCTCGGCGAAGCCGGCGGAGATGACGACGAGCGCGCGGACGCCGGCGGCGAGCGCCTCCTCGGCGGCTTCGAGGACGCCCGAGCCGGGCACGCAGATGACGGCGACCTCCACCGGGTCGGGGATCTCGGCGATGCTGCGGAAGGCGTGCACGCCGGCGACGGGGTCGCCGCCCCGGTTGACGGGATAGGCCGAGCCGGTGAAGTCCGCTGCGAGGATGTTGCGGAAGAGCTCGCCGCCGATCGAGCCGCGGCGGTGCGAGGCTCCGATCACGGCCACCGAGGCGGGTGCGAAGAACGGCCTGAGCGAGGCACGCACCGCAGCGTGGTCACGGGCGGCGACGTGCTCGCGGTAGTCGCTGGTGGGGCTGATCGGGAACCGGATCTCGAGCTCCCCGCCGCTCGAGGCGCGGGTGACGTCGAAGCCGGCGTCCCGAAAGACGTTGAGCATCGCGTCGTTGTCGCGCAGCACGTCGGCCACGAACTCCTCGATGCCCGCCTCCGCGGCTCGTTCGGCGAGCCGCTCGAGCAGGCGGGTGCCGATGCCCCGGCGCTGGTAGCCGTCGGCAACGGTGAACGCGACCTCTGCCGCGCGCGGATCGCGGAGCCGCACCCAGTTGGCGAGGGCGACGACATTCCCCTCGAGGCAACCGAGGAGCGCGCCGCGCTCGGCCCAGTCGGGGTCGAGGACCGGCTCGACGAGCTTCGGCCCGATCACCGAGTAGCCGTGGAAGCGGAGGTAGCGGCTCTGGTCGGAGAGCCGGGCGAAGAAGTCGATGAGCGCGTCCGCGTCCGCCTCGACGGGAGCACGCAGGCGCAGCGTCGAGCCGTCGCGGAGGATGACGTCGGTCGCCTCGCGAGTCGTCGCGGCCATCGTGTCAGGCGGCGACCGGCCGCTCGAGAGGCTCTGCGGCGCCGCGGACGACGAGCACCGGGCAGGGCGCCGAATGGACGAGGCCGGTCGAGACGCTGCCGGAGAAGAGCCGCCGCGCCGCTCCCCAGCCGTGCGAGCCGACGACGATCAGCCGTGCGCCGCGATCGCTCGCGACCCGGCAGATCTCATCGACGACGGCTCCGTCGGCGACCACGGTGAAGCACGGTAGCGCCGCAGAGGAGGCCTCTGCGGCGACGGCGTCGACGACGTGCTCGACGCGTCCGCGCTCCGCCTCGGTCAGGCGGACGACGACGTCGGAGTAGCCGTAGCCGCTGTAGCCGACCGCCGGCAGGGTCGCGTGGGCGACGGACACGACGAGCAGCGGAGCGTCGAGGAGCCGTGCGAGGTCGAACGCATCCCGCTGCGCCTCCGCCGCGGAAGGGGAGCCGTCGGTTGCGAAGAGGATCGGTCTCGTGTCGCGCATCGTGTCCTCCTTGCCTGGCACGGCCTCAGTGTTCCCCCGGCCCATCCGAGTGGCATCCGGGGGGTCACCCCACGGGCTGCGGGAATACCCCGACAACCCGCCGGACGGCGCCGGCCGGAGGCGTCATGAGTACGCTCCGCACGCGATGGTCGGCGTCCACCATTCGGTCGCCTTCGCGGTGCTCGGCGTGACGTTCGCCGCCACCGCGGTCGGCGCCTGGACGTACTACCGTCGCAGCGAGCCGCGCGGCCTGCTCACGCACCTGCTCGCCCTCGCGCAGACGCTTGTGGTGGCCCAGGTCGCGCTCGGGCTCCTCCTCCTGTCGAGCCATCACCGGGCGCCCGACCGGCTCCATTACCTGTACGGCACGCTCGCGCTGCTCGCCGTGCTCGCGCCGTGGCTCTATGCGCCGAGCGACCGGCGCGCCCGCCTCGCCTGGTTCACCGGCGCTACCCTCGCCGCAGGAGCGCTCGCGGCGCGGGCGTACATGACGGGGACATGAGCAGGTTCTTCACGCGGATCAACCCGACCCTCCGGGGTCTGCTCATCCTCGCCGCCGTGGCCGGGATCATCGTGGCCCTCCAGCTCGAGAGCACGCTCGGCGTGCTCCTGTGGCTCGCGCGGATCGCCTTCCTGCTCGCGATCGCGTACTTCGTCTATCTCATGTGGCGCGAGCGGCGCACGGGCATCGCGATGTGGTCGCAGCGCGCCCAGACCGTCTTCTACGGCTCGGCGGCCGTCGCCGTCGCCGACGTCGGCGTGTACTGGTACGGCGGCGCCGTCGGCTTCCAGGTGATCGCGTTCGTCGCGGTGCTCGCCTGCTGCGGCTTCGCCATGTGGCGCACCTGGCGCGACCAGCACACGTACTCGTAGCTCGCGAGGCTGACGTTTCGCCAGCCGGTCGGTCTCTGTCGGGGCGACTACGCGCGGGCAGGCGGGGGGAACGGGCTCGGTCGGGGCGGTGGCGCAGATCTCGCGGGCGCTCTCGTCGCCGAGCGCGATGACTGCCCGTGCAGTCATCAGGTGGTAGAGGGCTCGAATGTTCAGCGTGTGCGCAACAGGGAGAGCAGCTCGTCGTGAAGGAGGCCGTTCGAGGTGACGACCTGTCCCCTCGACTGCGGTGCGCCCCCGTCGAGGCCGCTGATGCGGCCGCCTGCCTCCTCGACGATGGGGATCAGAGCGGCGTAGTCCCAGGGAGCCAGATGGGCGTCGACGGCCGCGTCGACCGAGCCTTCGGCGACCAACATGTGCTGCCAGAAGTCCCCGAGCGCGCGGGTGTGCCAGGCCGCCGACTCGAGCGCCGCGAGGTCCCGTCCGTGCGCAGCCGAGACAGAGGCGCCGGTCACGCGAGGCACCGTCGAGACGCGAATCGAGGCGCCGTCGCGCCAGGCGCCCTCGCCGGCTGCCGCCCACCACCGGTGCCCGAGAGCAGGCGCCGAGACGACGCCGCACCGGATCTGGCCGTCTCGCTCGTGGGCGATGAGCGTCGCCCAGATCGGTACTCCGCGGACGAAGTTCTTCGTCCCGTCGATCGGGTCGACTATCCAGCGGGCAACGCCCTCGTCTCCGCCTTCCTCCTCACCTGCAACGGCGTGGCCGGGTCTAGCGGTCCGGATCGTGTCCCGCAGCGCCCGCTCGACGGCTAGATCCGCATCGGTCACCGGGGTGCCGTCCGCCTTTCGCTCGACGCGAAGATCCGGCGTGCGAAAGCGCGGCAAGCTGATCGCATCGGCCTCGTCCGCGAGCTCGAGGGCGAAGGCGAGATCGGTGGCAGAGCTCACGACGGCTTCGCCTCAGCGCCGGCGCGACGCGAGCTCGGCCTCGACGTCCGCGACGTCGAGGCCGGCCAGTGCGAGCAGGACGTAGAGGTGGAAGACGACGTCCGCCGCCTCCTCGGCGAGCCGTCCGTCGCCGGCCGTTGCCGAGATGGCTGCCTCTACCGCCTCCTCGCCCAGCTTCTGGGCGGCCCGGACGATTCCGGCCTCGGCGAGCGACGCGACGTACGAGCCCTCGGGACGCTCGCGCACCCGCTCGACGACGGTACGCCAGAGCTCCGGCGCGAAGCAGCTGGCGGAGCCGGTGTGGCACGCCGGCCCTACGGGCTCGACGCGCACGAGGAGCGCATCCCCGTCGCAGTCGTCGCGGAGCTCGACCACCCGAAGGACGTTCCCGGAGGTCTCGCCCTTGCGCCAGAGACGTTCCCGCGAGCGGCTCCAGAACCACGCCTCGCCGGTCTCGCGCGTCAGCCGCTCGGCCTCCGCGTCCATCCATGCGAGCATCAGGACGCGCCCGTTCTCTGCGTTCTGGACGACAGCTGCCTTGAGGTCAGGCTGCATCGCGGAGGGGGACACCGAGGTTGCGAAGCTCGCGACGCAGGGAGGCGAGCCGGGCCGGGTTCTCGTGCACGATCGAGGCGAGCAGGGCCGCTTCGGCCACCTCGAGGGCGGCGGCGACGTGGGCGGCGGAGCCGGCGCCGCCCGAGGCGATCACCGGGAGCGACACGGTGTCGCGGAGCCGTGCGAGCTGCTCGAGGTCGTAACCCTCCTGCGTCCCGTCGCGGTCGATGGAGGTGACGAGCAGCTCGCCCGCTCCTTGCGCCTCGCACTCCCGCGCCCACTCGAGTGTGTCGCGGGCCGCGTCGCGGGTGGCGGAGTGCGAGTGGACCCGCCCGGCCTCGGTGTCGATCGCCACGACCACGGCCTGGCTGCCGAGTACGTCCGCCAGCTCGCGGATCAGCTCCGGGCGGGCGAGAGCAGCCGAGTTGACCGCGACCTTGTCCGCGCCCGCCTCCAGCATCGCGGCCGCGTCCGCGACCGAGCGGACCCCGCCCCCGACCGTGAAGGGGATGGAGACCTTCTCGGCGACCGCGGCGGCGACCTCCACGGCGGAACTCCTCCCGTCCACGGTCGCAGCGATGTCGAGAAAGACGCGCTCGTCCGCTCCGGCGTCCGAGTAGGCGGCACCGAGCTCGACGGGGTCGCCGACCTCGCGGAGCTCGCGGAAGCGGACGCCCTTGACGACGCGCCCTGCAGCGACGTCGAGACAGGGGATCAGGCGGGGGAGAGGCATCGGTCGAGTGTGTCGCGGAGGAAGCGCGCCCCTGCCGCGCCGCTCTTCTCGGGGTGGAACTGGACTCCGAGGAAGCTGCCGTTCTCGACGATCGCGGTCAGTCCCTCGCTCGTCGCGGTCGCGGCGGGCGTTTCCGCCGCATAGGAGTGCGCGAACCAGAAGGCTTCCCCTCCGGGCTCGACCTTCGCCCACCCGATCCGGGGCACGCGTCCCGTGCGGAGGCGGACGGCCCGGCCGGGCACGAGCCCGAGTCCGCGGACGCCCCCGTCCTCCTCCGTCTCGTCGAGGGCGAGCTGGAGCCCGAGGCAGATGCCCAGGATCGGCCGCCCGGCTGCGGCGCGCTCGCGGAAGGCCTCGTCGAGTCCACGCCCGCGCAGGCCGGCCATCGCGGTGGCAGCCGAGCCGACGCCGGGAAGCACCGCGAGATCGGCCGCGAGGAGCAGCTCCGGCTCGCGTGCGAGCTCGGGTTCGAGACCGAGCCGCCGCAGTGCGAGCTCGATCGAGCGGATGTTGCCCGCGCCGTAGGCGGCGATGGAGACGTTCACAGCACGCCCTTGGTCGAGGGCAGCCCCTCGCCCTCACGGCGCACCGCTGCCCGGAGCGCCCGGCCGACGGCCTTGTAGGCCGCCTCGGCGACGTGATGCTCGTCCCGGCCCTCGGACGTCGCGTGCAGCGTCAGCCGGGCCGCCGAGACGAAGCTCTCGAGGACGTGTCGCGCGAGTCCGGGATCCCGTTCGAGCGCGATCTCGGCACCGCGGCGCCCGCTCAGGTCGACCGCTGCCCTGGCGAGTGCGTCGTCCATCGGCACCACCGCGTCGCCGTATCGAGCGATACCGGCGCGGTCGCCGAGCGCGGCGTCGAGGGCCCGGCCGAGAGCGATCGCGGTGTCCTCTGCGGTGTGGTGGAAGCCGGTCTCCCAGTCGCCTGCTCCCTCGACGACGAGATCGAAACCGGCGTGGAAGGCGAGCTGCTCGAGCAGATGGTCGTAGAGGCCGGCGCCCGTCTGGACGCGAACGCGACCGCTTCCCTCGAGCCCCAACCTGACCCGGATCGCCGTTTCCGCGGTCGCGCGCACGAGCCGCGCGCGCCGGCCTCGCGGAGGCGCCTCCCCGGCGAGGGCCGCGAGGAGGAAGTCGTCGTCCTCGCGGTCGCGCACGGTGATCCGCACGCCGCTGCCGGTGACGCGAACGGCGCAGCCCGACTCGAGCAGGCGCTCGAACACGTCCTGCGGCTCCTCGACGGGAACGAAGACGAAGTTCGCGTGTGACGGCAGCGGCTCGTAGCCGAGCACCCGCAGCCCGGCCGCGAGGCGCTCACGCTCCTCGACGATCGCGCTCACGTCCGGCGGGGTGTGCAGCGCGGCGACCGCGAGGGCTGCGGAGAGCGTCGAGACCGGTGCCGGCGAGTGACGGCTCCGGAGCTCGTCCGCCAGGTCGCGCCTCGCCAGGGCGTATCCGACCCGGGCGCCCGCGAGTCCGAACGCCTTCGAGAAGGTCCGGATGACCACGACGTCCTCGTCCTCGATGAGCCCGGTCGCCGTCTCGCCCGCGTACTCGTAGTAGGCCTCGTCGACGACCAGCGGCCGTGCCTCCGGCAGCGGCGGCAGGTCTCCCAGCGGGTTTCCGGGCCGGCACGCGAACGTCAGGGCAGGGTTCTCGTCCCCGACCGACGCGCCGGAAAGCAGCGCGCCGAGCCGGAACAGCGGGTACGTCGGGTCGGGCGGGATCGCGACGGTGTCGCCGGGGCCGGCGAACGCCCGGCCGGCGAGAAGGATCAGGTCGTCCGCGCCCGCGCCGAGCACGACATTCACCGGATCGACGCCGGCGTAGCGCGCGATCGCGGCCTGGAGCTCCGTGTAGCCGCCGTGCGGGTACGTGTTCACCTCGGCGAGCGCGGCTGCGATCGCTCCTGGCCGCGACGACGGGAGCGGCAGCGGCGGCACGTTGCCGTCGAAGCGGACGATCTCGACCGGGTCGAGCCCGGCGCGCTGCGCGAGCTTCTCCGTCGACGCCGCCCAGGCGTAGGGCGTGAACGCTTCCGCCAGCGCCCTCATCGCGCCACCGCCGCCGCGTGCGCGGGCAGGTGCTCGACCGCAGCGAGCGCCTCTACCGTCGGCCGCACGCGCGCGAGCCCCTCGGGTGTCAGCCGCTGCACGGTCAGTGGCCTGAGGAACGTCTCGAGGCCGAGCCCACCCGTCGAGCGTGCCCAGCCTCCGGTCGGGAGGACGTGATTCGCCCCGGTACCGAGATCGCCGGCCGCGACCGGAGAGCTCTCCCCGACGAAGACCGCGCCGGCGTTGCGGACGCGCGGAGCGAGAGCCTCGGCCTCGCCGAGGAGAACGAGATGCTCGGGCGCGATCGCCTCCGCCTCCTCGAGCGTAGGGACGATCCGGCAGACCGCCTCGTGGCCGTGCTCGGCCTGGGCGGCAAGCTCGAGCTCCGCCGCGCGCCGGGCGCCGCCCTGCCCGAGGACGACGACGACCTCGGACGGCCCGGCCGGTAGGTCGATCGCGACGTCCCGCGAGACCGCGAGCTTCGCCTCGTTCACGTACGGCCCACCGGGGCCGACGATCTTGTCGACCCCCTCGACGTACGCGAGAAAGCCGATCGCCTGGGGGCCGCCCAGCGCCCACACCTCGTCGACACCGAGCAGCGCCGCTGTGCGCGCCACGAGCCCGGCGCCGTCCGGAGGTGTGCAGACGACGAGCCGCCGGACACCTGCGACCTGCGCGGGGACGGCGCACATGACAAACGTCGAGACGAGTCCGCGCGGCACGTAGATGCCGACCGAGTCGAGTGGGAGCCACCGCCGCTCCAGCTCGACTCCCGGCTCGACCTCGAGCCGGACGTCGCGGGGTCGCTGCACCTCGTGCCAGCGGCGCACCCTGTCCGCAAGGGCGAGGACCTCCTCCTCCGGCAGGTCGCCGCCGGGTGTTGCCCGCTCCGGCTCCTCGCCGTCGAGACGGAGCGCCCACTCGCGCACCGCGGCCATCCCGCGCTCCTTCACGTCCCCGACGATGTTCATCCGAGCATCCGCTCGACGGGGACGAGGAGGATCGACGACGCGCCCGCCGCTTCGAGCTCCGGTAGCAGCCTCCACACGTCCGCCGCCGGGACGAGGCTGTGCACCGCGACCATGCCGGGCACGGCGAGCGGCAGGACGCTGGGGGAGCGCGATCCCGGCACGAGCGCGCAGATCTCTTCGATCGCGGTCTCCGGCGCGTTGAGCATCAGGTAGCGGGAGCTGCGCGCATCGACGACGCTGCGGAAGACGCCGGCGAGCTGCACGGCCGGGGCGGGAGGGTGCGGCGAGCCGATGAGGACTGCTTCGGACTCGAGGAGCATGCCGAGGGAGCGGAGTCCGTTGGTGCGCAGGGTGCTTCCACTTGAGACGAGATCGACGATGGCCTCGGCGAGGCCCAGGCGCGGCGCCAGCTCGACCGAGCCGTGCACGTCCACGAGCGCGATCGGCTCCGGCAGGAGCTCGCGCGTGAGCCGCGGGAAGCTCGTTGCGACGCGAGAGCCGCGCAGCTCCTCGACCGAGCCGATCGGAGACTCCTCGGGCACCGCTGCCTCGAGCCTGCAGGCACCGAAGCCCAGCGACACGAGTTCCTGCACCTGCGCGCCCTGTTCGAGGACGATGTCGAGGCCGGTGATGCCGCACTCGACGACGCCGTCCTGCACGTACTCCGGCACGTCGTCCGGGCGGACGAGCAGCGCTTCGACGGGAGCGTTGCGGCAGGGGAAGGCGAGGGCGCGGTCGCCGGGGGCCTCCGGGCCGAGCCCGGCCGCCTCGAGCAACTCGATGGCAGGCTCGCGCAGTCGCCCCTTGGACGGGACGGCGATCCTCAGGCGCGACGGCTCTTGTCCGGACTCCGGCGCGCGAGTGCCAGCCGGTAGCCGCCCTCGCCGTTCCGCAGCCACTGCGCCACCCGCGTCACCGTCGTCGTCGAGCCGTGAGCCCGACGCGCGACCTCGAGGTAGGGGAGCCCCTGCTCGAGCAGTCGCGCGACTTGCCACCGATGCGCCATCGCGTCGAGCTCCGAACGGGTGCAGAGATCCCGCAGGAAGGCCTGTGCGTCTGCCGGCGTTCGCAACTCCGCGATCGTCGCGAAGAGGTCCGCATGTTCCGGGGTCGGCCAATGTCGCGTCTCCCCGCGAGAGCGTTGTCCGTCTGTGCGTGGCACTGTGTTAACATGATACCACGTTGCTAGAAGAAGGCAAGTTCTTCGTCGTGCCTGCGGTCGACGTGCTCGACGGCCGCGCCGTCCGGCTCCGGGGCGGCGACTACGAGCGCATCACGACGCAGGCAGGCGATCCGCTGGCGGCGATCTCGCTTGCGGCAGCCACGCGCCCCCGTTTCGTCCATGTCGTGGCCCTGGAAGCGGCGCGGGACGGTGGGGTGCCGCTCGACCTCGCGCAGCAGGCGGTTGCCGCGGCCGCACCGGTTGCCGTGCAGTTCGGCGGCGGCGTCCGCTCGGTCGCCGCCGCCGTCGCGCTCGTCGAGGCGAATGTGGCACGCGTGCTCGTCGGCACCGCGGCCTTCGGCCGGATCCCGCTCGGCGAGTTCGTCGCGGCGCTCCACGACCGGCTGGTCGTGGCGGTCGATGTCGCGGCGGGCCGCGTGCGGATCGCCGGCTGGGTGGACGATGGTGGCCTCACGCTCGAGGAGGCGATCGACCGCTGCAGCAAGGCCGGTGTCCGGCGCATCCTCTGTACGGCGATCGACCGCGACGGTTCGCTCGGCGGTCCCGACCTCGCCCTCGTGGAGGGGGCGAGGAGGAGGTTCGATGGCGAGATCCTCGCAGCGGGAGGGATTCGCCACCAGGCCGATCTTGCCGCGCTGCAAGTCGCGGGCGCAGACGGCGCCGTAGTCGGTCGTGCCTGGCTCGAAGGAAGGCTGACCCTCCGCCCGGCCGAGAATCGGTGATTTCCGCGCCAGTGGGCGCCTGACGAGCTGCGCGAGCCGACCCGGCGGCCGGGTTCCTAGGCCTCGACGCGCGCCGCTGCCCCGTCGAGCGCGGCGAGCGCCTCGCGGATCGGGACGTGGCGGCCGACGAAGATCGGCGTGTCCCGCTCCGTGTAGCTCGACGCCTCGCTCTCGCGCAGGCGGAGCATCAGGTGCATGAAGTCGGCCGGCTCCTCGCACTCGAACGCCGTCATGAACTCCTGGTCGTCGATCCCGAACGAGTACGTCGTGTGGTTCTTGATCCCGGGGAACTCCTCGCGGCCGATCACCATGTGCTCGTCCATCGCGCGCTGCCGGTCGGCCTCGGTGAGCGCGTACCAGGGCCGCACCTTCACGAACGGGTAGACGACGAGGTAGGGGAGGCCGTGCGGCGTGATCTTGCGCGCCTTGCGCGCGCTCGTGTACTGCGACGCCTTCGTCGTCGCGAGATACGAGTACGGCGTCTCGAGCCAGCCGGAGAGGGCCGTGGCGTTGAGCGCCGCGCCGAGCTCGAGCAGGTCGTCGAACCGTTCCGTGATCTTCCAGAGGAAGAAGTCGCAGTCGGGGCGGACGCCGGTGACGGTGTACGTCCGCAGGTGCTCGAAGCGCTCCGCGAACGCGTCCACGACCGACGCGAACGCCTCCTTGTGGTGGTGGCGATCGTCGTGAGGGCCTTCGCGCCGCCAGGCCGGATCGACCTTGTAGAACGTGTACGCGACGTATTGGCCCTGCTCCATCGGCAGGATGGTAGCCGTGTCCTCGCGCGTACAGAACCAGCTGAAAGCGCTGCCGGCGAAGCCGGGCGTCTACCTCTTCCGCGGCGCGGAGGGCGAGGTCCTCTACGTCGGCAAGGCGAAGTCGCTCCGGTCGCGCGTCCGCTCCTACTTCCAGAAGACGACGGACGGGCGCGTCCAGATCCGGCAGTTGCCCGCGCGCGTGGACGACATCGAGCTGATCGTCACCGGCAGCGAGGTCGAGGCGCTCCACCTCGAGCAGAACCTCGTCAAGCGGCACCGGCCGCCGTTCAACGTCCGGCTGCGCGACGACAAGTCGTTCCCGTACATCGCGGTCACGGTCGAGGACGAGTACCCGCGCGTCATGTTCACGCGCGAGCGCCACCGGCCCGGCGTCTGGTACTTCGGCCCCTACGCGAACGCGAAGAAGGTGCGGGAGACGCTCGACGTGCTCAACCGCGTCTTCCGCTACCGCCCGTGCGAGGGGCCGAAGCCGGGGCGGCACAGCGGGATCCCCTGCCTCGACTACCACATCGACCGCTGCCTCGCGCCGTGCGTCGGCTACGTCTCGCAGGAGGACTACCGCGCGATCGTGGACGGAGTGATCGAGTTCCTCTCCGGCGACGTGAAGCCGATCCAGCGCGAGCTCGAGCGCCGCATGCAGGAGGCGGCGGCCGCCGAGCGGTTCGAGGACGCGGCCCGCTATCGCAACCGGCTCTTCGCCGTCCAGCACCTCGTCGAGCGCCAGGCGGTCGAGCGGCGGTCGGTCGGGACGGCGGACGTGATCGGCTTCGCCGCGGAGGGCGACCGGGCCGTCGTCCAGATCTTCCCGCTGCGCGGCGGCAAGATGGTCGACCGCCACTCCTTCCATCTCGAGAACGTCGGCGGCCAGGACGTGACGACGATCCTCGAGTCGTTCGGGCTCGAGTACTACGGGAGCGCGCCGAGTGTGCCCCCACAGATTGTCGTCCCCCGGGACGCGGGCGACCTCTCGGCGCTCGCCGAGCTCCTGTCGGAGCGGCGCGGGGCGAAGGTCGAGCTCCGGGTCGCGGAACGGGGCGAGAAGCGGCGGCTGCAGCGGCTCGCCGACGAGAACGCGCTCCACGTGCTCACGAGCGACCTCGCCCAGGGCGAGCAGCGCCGCCGGCGGCGGGTCGAGGCGCTCGAGCAGCTGCGCGAGACGCTCAACCTCGAGTCGCTGCCGCTGCGGATCGAGTGCTACGACATCTCGACGGCGATGGGGCAGGACAACGTCGGCTCGCTCGTCGTCTTCCAGGACGGGTTGCCGAAGAAGGCGCACTACCGCAAGTTCGCGATCCGTGGCCAGGAGGGGATGGACGACTTCGCCGCGATGGGGGAGATGATCTCCCGCCGCTTCGCGCGCCTGGCCTCGCACTCTCGAACGGCTGCGGCTCCCGCCGGGCAGAGCCCGGCTCCGCCGCCTGCACCGTCAGCGCCGCCCCGAGAGCACGAGGAGTATGAGTACGACGAGTCGTTCGCGGCGACCCCGAACCTCGTCGTCGTCGACGGGGGCAAGGGGCAGCTCGCCGCGGCGCTCGCCGCGATGCACGCGTTCGACCTGCCGCGCGTCGCGGTCGTCGCGCTCGCGAAGCGGGAGGAGGAGGTGTTCGTGCCGGGACGCGCGCGGCCGGTCGTCCTCTCCCGGCACGATCCGGGGCTCCAGCTCCTGCAGCGGGTCCGCGACGAGGCGCACCGCTTCGCCGTCGGCTTCCACCGGCAGCGGCGCTCGTCGCGTGGCTTCAGCTCGCTCTTCGACGAGCTCGAGGGCGTCGGTCCGGCGCGGCGGCGCGCGCTCCTCGACCACTTCGGCTCGGTCGAGGCGATGCTCGCGGCGTCACCGGAGGAGCTCGAGGGCGTACCCGGCGTGCCCGCGAAGGTCGCGCGCAGCGTCTACGCGCAGCTGCACAAGGCGGGGCGAGGCTGATGCCCGCCTTCTGCTCGTACTGTGGCGCTCCGATCGGCCTCCGCGCCCCGGCCGTGTGTCCCGGCTGCGGGCAGGAGCACTGGCTGAGCGCGAGCCGGGCCGCAGCCGCCCTCGTCGTGCACGACGGCCGGCTGCTGCTGACGCGGCGCGCGCACGAGCCGTGGCTCGGCCGCTGGTGCGCTCCCTCGGGGTTCTGCGACGGGCCGGAGCACCCGGCGGCGGCCGCCGAGCGGGAAACGCTCGAGGAGGTCGGCCTGCGCATCCGTGTGACGGGCTACCTCGGCCACTGGGTCGACGAGTACCTGCCGGGCGGGGAGGACGGCGCCGAGCCGCAGTGGTGCGCCGTCTCCTACTACCACGCCGTCCCCGCCGGCGGGATCGAGCTGCGCCCCCGGCCGGGCGAGGTGAGCGAGGCGCGGTGGTTCGCGCCGGGCGAGCTGCCGAGCGGGCTCGCGCCGCCGCTGAGCGGGCCGCGCATCTTCGCCGCCTGGGAGAAGGCGTTCCGGGCGGGCCGGCTCGAGACGCCGCTATCGGACCGCGTCTAGCGGCCGGCGTCCGGCTCCGGTCCCAGGAACGGGTACCGGTAGTCCCTGGGCGGCACGAACGTCTCCTTGATCGCGCGTGGGCTGACCCAGCGGATGAGGTTCCACATCGAGCCGGCCTTGTCGTTCGTGCCGGACGCGCGCGCCCCGCCGAACGGCTGCTGGCCGACGACGGCGCCGGTCGGCTTGTCGTTGACGTAGAAGTTGCCCGCCGCGTAGCGGAGCCGCTCGCGTGCGGTCTCGACCGCGCTCAGGTCGCGCGCGAAGACCGCGCCGGTCAGCCCGTACGCCGTCCCTCGATCGACGAGGTCGAGGGTGTCCTCGTAGCGGGAGTCGTCGTAGACGAAGGCCGTCACGACGGGCCCGAACAGCTCCTCCTTCATCGTGCGGAAGTCGGGGTCGGAGGTCTCGATCACCGTCGGCTCGACGAACCAGCCCTCGGTGTCGTCGTAGCCGCCGCCGGCGATCACCTGCGCCTTGCCGCCGGATGCCTTCGCCTCCTCGATCGCCTCTCTCTGCGTCGCGAAGGAGCTCGCGTCGATCACGGCGCCGACGAAGTTCGAGAAGTCGGTGACGTCGCCCATCTTCATCCCACCGAGCTCGTCGGCGATGCGCTCGCGCACCTGCGGCCAGAGGCTCGCCGGCGCGAACACACGCGACGCTGCGGAGCACTTCTGGCCCTGGTACTCGAAGGAGCCGCGGAGGATCGCGGTCGCGAAGGCCTCGGCGTCGGCGCTCGGGTGGGCGACGATGAAGTCCTTGCCGCCGGTCTCGCCGACGATCCGCGGGTAGTTGCGGTAGCCGGCGATGTTGCGGCCGACCGTCTGCCACATGCCCTGGAAGACCGGCGTCGAGCCGGTGAAGTGGATGCCGGCGAGATGCTCGCTCGCGAGGGCCGGGTCGCCGACGGCACCGCCGGAGCCGTAGACGAGGTTGATCACGCCCGGCGGCAGGCCGGCCTCCTCGAACAGCTTCATGAGGAAGTGGGCGCTCACGGTGGCGGTGGAGGCCGGCTTCCAGACGACCGTGTTCCCCATCAGGGCCGGGGAGGTCGGCAGGTTGCCCGCGATCGAGGTGAAGTTGAACGGCGTGACGGCGAAGACGAAGCCCTCGAGCGGGCGGTACTCCAGCCGGTTCCAGACGCCCGGCGAGGAGATCGGCTGCTCCTCGTAGATGCGGGTCATGTAGCCGACGTTGAAGCGCCAGAAGTCGATGAGCTCGCAGGCGGCGTCGATCTCGGCCTGGTGGGCGGTCTTCGACTGGTCGAGCATCGTCGCCGCGTTGAGCGTCTGCCGCCACGGGCCGGCGAGCAGCTCCGCGGCGCGGAGGAAGATCGCAGCGCGGTCCTCCCAGGGCGTCCGCGACCACGACTCCCAGGCCTCGGCGGCGGCGGCGATCGCGCGGCCGACCTCGGTTGCCCCGCCCTTGTGGACGTCGCCGAGGACGTGCTCGCGCCGGTGCGGCATGACGGCCGGGAACGTGTCGCCGGTGCGCACCTCCTCGCCGCCGATCACGAGCGGGATGTCGAGGCGCTGGGACGAGAGCTCGTCGAGGCGCCGACGGAGCTCGGCGCGCTCGGGGCTGCCGGGTTCGTAGCCGAGGACGGGCTCGTTGTGGGGATCGGGGGCGCGGAAGATGCCGTGGCTGCTCATGCGGCGATTGTAGGAGCGGGCGAC
This sequence comes from uncultured Gaiellales bacterium, assembly GCA_964602945.1. Taxonomy (GTDB): domain Bacteria; phylum Actinomycetota; class Thermoleophilia; order Gaiellales; family Gaiellaceae; genus Palsa-739. The sequence continues at coordinate 2,535 of CAZRTE010000049.1, read as the reverse complement.
CGGGGCGCGGCGCCCGAGCGTGCCCCGGCGGCTGGCCGCCGCCTGGCCACCCTCCTAGGATTCACGGTCGTGGCGGTGACGCAGGTCGCCTACGAGATCGATGGGTGGGGAGTCGGCGAGCTCGTGGTCGAGGACGGGCGGGTGGTGTGGCACGAGCTCCCGTGGCCGCGGCCGGGCATCTCCCAGGACCCGTCCCGAACCCCCACCCGCCCGGGGCTCGGGCCTGGCTCCGTCCTATCAGAGAAACCGTCAAGCGCCGATCGAGGGTTCGTCGCGGAAGTGATCCAGCTGCTGCGCCGGTACTTCGCCGGCGAGCCGGCGCCGCTCGGCGACGTGCCGCTCGACCTCGAGTACGAGACACCGTTCCACACGCGCTGCGCGACCGCGCTGCACGACGTGCCGCGGGGCGCGGTCGTGACCTACGGCGAGCTCGCCGGCCTCGCCGGCGCCCCCCGCGCGGCGCGTGCCGCCGGAACCTTCTGCGCCCGCAACCGGCTCGGGCTCTTCGTCCCGTGCCACCGCGTCGTCGCTTCCGCCGGCCTCGGCTCCTACGGCTCCTACGGTGTCGGCTACAAGAGCCGCCTCCTCGCCCTCGAGGGGTACGTGCATGCTGTCTGACGATCTGCGGGAGGAGCTGGCGGCGATCGCGCCCGAGCGGGAGTGCGACCGCCTCGCCGAGCTCTCGGGGCTCTTCCACGCGGCCGGCCGCGCCCACCTCCGCGGCCGTGGCAGCGTCGACGTCCACCTCGACGTCGCCAGCTCGACGGTCGCGCGCCGCGGCTTCAGCCTCCTGCGGGCGCTCGCGGTGCGCTCCGAGATTCGCACCTACAGTCGCACCGCCTTCGACCGCTCCACGCGCTACCAGCTCCACGTGGAAGGAGCGGCGCCCGCGTACGAGGTCCTCCACCGGGCGGGAGTCCTCGACCGCTCGCACCGGCCGCTCGACCGCCCGCCGGGGCGCGTCGTCGCCCGGCGCTGCTGCGCCGGCGCGTACCTGCGCGGCGCCCTGCTCGGCTCCGGGACGCTGAGCGGGCCGCGGGACGCGCATCTCGAGATCCGCACCGCCGAGCGCGAGGGAGCGCGGTTCCTCGCCGACGCGGCGGCGCGGCTCGGTGCGGAGCTCCAGGTCCAGGAGCGGGACTCGCACGCAGCCGCGTACGCGAAAGGGATCGAGGCGATCGCCGACGTGCTTGTCGCGGCCGGCGCCGTCGACATCGTCCTCGCGCTCGAGGAGCAGTCCGTGCTCGCCGCGACCCGCGCCGACGCCAACCGGCTCGCGAACGCGGACCACGCCAATCTCGTCCGGACGAGCCGCGCCGCGCACGCGCAGCTCGAGGCGATCGGCCGCCTCGACGTCGACGCGCTGCCCGACGGCCTCCGCGAGATCGCCCTCCTCCGCCTCCGGCATCCCACGGCGTCCACGGCGGAGCTCGCGCGCCGCTGCAAGCCTGCCCTCTCGAAAGCCGCTGCCTACCGAAAACTCCGCCGCTTGCAGGAGCTTTCTCGGGGCTGACCTACGGTTTTGTGACTTGAAAGTCTTCTAGCACGGCAACAGAGGCAGCGTATACTCGGGCTGGCGGGTCCGTGCTCGTCCGGCGGCGGATTCAGACCCCGTCTGCCGCCAGGTCTCGAGCGGGGTGAAGGACCGGGAGGGTCGTCCTCGGAGCTTCCCGGTCCGCCCGCCGTGCCCACGGCCCCTCCGGGCCGATGGTGCGGGAAGGTGCCCATTTTCCGCGGCAGGAGCCTCGTTAGACTCGAACTGCAATCGACGACGAGGGAGGGTCAGAGATGGCGAAGATCAGGGTCGGGATCAACGGCTTCGGCCGCATCGGACGCAACTTCCTCCGGGCGCAACTGCAGCGCGGCGGCGACTTCGAGATCGTCGCGGCGAACGACATCGGCGACACGAAGACGATGGCGCACCTGCTCAAGCACGACTCCGTGCTCGGGCCACTCGACGTGCCGGTCGAGGCGGGCGAAGGCCTGATCCGCGTCGGCGGGCACGAGATCAAGTTCCTCTCCGAGAAGGATCCGGCGAACCTGCCCTGGGACGACCTCGGCGTCGAAGTCGCGATCGAGTCGACGGGTCTCTTCACGAAGCGTGAGGCCGCCGAGAAGCACCTCCAGGCCGGCGCGCGCAAGGTCGTGATCTCGGCACCCGCGACCGATCCCGATCTCACGGTCGTGCTCGGGGTCAACGACCGCGAGTACGACCCCGAGAAGCACCACATCATCTCGAACGCCTCGTGCACGACGAACTGCGTCGCCCCCGTCGCGAAGGTCCTGCACGACGCGTACGGGATCGAGCGCGGCTTCATGACGACGATCCACGCCTACACGAACGACCAGCGCACGCTCGACCTCCCGCACAAGGACCTGCGGAGGGCCCGCGCGGCCGCGATCAACCTCATCCCGACGTCGACGGGCGCGGCCCGCGCGATCGGGGTCGTGATGCCGGACCTGAAGGGCAAGGTCGACGGCATGTCGATGCGCGCCCCGGTGCCGACCGGCTCGATCGTCGACCTCGTCGTCCAG
>CAZRTE010000048.1:0-18907 GCA_964602945.1 uncultured Gaiellales bacterium | reverse complement strand
ACACCCTGAGGCCGAGTATCGAGGCCCCTGGAACGAGTGTTCCGGCTGTTGTGCACGGCTGGATACCGATCTTGCGCGAAGTATCAGCGGACACTCTCGAAGATGAGACCGCTCTGGGCAAACGGCGGTCATCCGATCGGGCTAGCGGTTGCGCCACCTGGCAAGGAGCTGCCGCTCCTCGCTCGGCGACAGGCCGACTCGCAACTCGGGTCGTCCGCGCGCTCGGTCCCAGGCGAGCGTGTCACCGACCGTCGCGGCGAACGGGCGATGGCGGAGACCCGCCGCCAGGGCCTTTCCGGGATCGTAGGTGTGGAACCCCGGATGCTGCGGCTCCCACATCGGAAACCAGCGGTCGACCTCGTCGCCGTAGCCGCGCAGGAAGTCGTCCGGAACCCACGTGAAGGTCGTGTTCGCACGGCCGACCGTCCGAGTGGTGTCGAGGAGGCCCTGCGTCGTGAGCCGCTCTCCCGGCCCGACGACTCCGTACACATCCCGATCGCCGGCCTCGATCCGGCCGAGCATGAACGTCGCGAGGTCGCGGACGTCGAGGACCTGGAACGGCTCGTCCGCGCGTCCCGGGGCCACCATCTCGCCGCCCGCCGCAGCCCGGCGGAGCCAGGCCGTGAACCGGTCCGTCGGATCGTGCGGGCCGACGATGTAGCCGGGACGGATGATCAGACAGCGCCCGGCGAATCCTCGCTGCGCCTCGCCTTCACATGCTGCCTTGAGCGGGCCGTACGTCTCGAGCGTGACCTGCTCGGTGGCGGGCCACGGCGGCTGATACGTCTGCGCGTCCTCCGTGGAGCCGACGGGCAGCTCGTCGGGGTGCACGGAAAGCGACGAGACGAGGGTGTAGTGGCCGACCGCTCCGCCGAGAGCCGTTGCGGCTTCCCTCACGACGCGTGGCACGTACGCGCACGTGTCCAGGACGGCATCCCACGTGCCTCGCACGCGGTCGAGCTGCCCGTCCCGGTCTCCGTGCACATGCTCGACAGCGGGAAGATCGTCCGGCTCCGTCGTGCCGCGGTGGAAGAGCGTGACCTCGTGGTCGTGCCGGACGGCCTCCTCGACGAAGGCGCGTCCCACGAACCGCGTGCCGCCGATGACGAGGATTCGCACGGTTGCGGAATCTACCGGGCGTGTTCCGGCAGGCATGCGCGCCTGTCTGGACGACTTACGTGAGGCGTGACGGCCACCACGAGGTGCGGCCGGCGAGGTAGGCGGTTGCGGGCACGAGCAGCGTCCGCACGATGAACGTGTCGATGAGCACGCCGAGCGCGACGGCGAAGCCGAGCTGGAACAGTTGCTCGAGTGGGAGCAACATCAGCACCGCGAACGTGCCGGCGAGGATGACGCCGGCGCTCGTGATCACGCTGCCGGTGCGTTCGAGTCCCTGGAGCACGCCCGCGCGCGCGCCCACGCGGCGACCTTCCTCGCGTACGCGCGTCATCAGGAAGATGTTGTAGTCGACTCCGAGGGCGACGACGAAGAGGAAGACGAAGAGCGGCAGGCTCGCGTCGCTGCCCGGCGCGTCGAACAGTCCGGCGAATGCGGCGTAACTCAGCCCCATGGTCGCGGCGAACGAGAGCACGACGCTTGCGACGAGGTAGAGCGGCGCGACGAACGCGCGTAGCAGCGTGCAGAGGATCGCGAGGATGGTCAGCAGCGTCAGCGGCATGATCAGCCGCTCGTCGTGTCGAGTCGTCGTCCGCGTGTCGGCCTCCTCCGCGGTCGGGCCGCCGACGAGCGCCCCGGCGGCGGCGGCGCGCAGGCGCGGAACGAGCCGGATCGCCCGGTCGCCGTACGGGTCGGTCCGGAGGGTGACCTGGAGATGGACGAGTCGCGCGTCGTCGCTCACGCCGAGTCGACGGACGGACGCGACGCCGTCGACCTGCCGCAGCGCTGCCGCCGTTCGTGGCGCAAGCGCGGCCGGTGCGACGACGTCTGTCGGGGCGACCTCGCCGGCGGGGAGCGAGCGCGCGAGCGCGTTCAACCCCTGGACGGACTCGACCGAGTTGCGGAAGCCGCTGCCGAGCGAGAGTCCGGGAAGGTTGACGGCGTTTCCGCCGGCGGCGAGCGCGAGCACGGCGACGGTTGCGCCGAGCACGGCGAGCGGCCGCCGTGCCACGAGCTCGGCGATCCGGTGCCAGATCCCGGCGGAGTCCGCGTGGTGCGAGGCCGTGCGCGGGACGAACGGCCAGAATGCGCGGCGCCCGATGATCGTCAGCACGGCCGGGAGCAGCGTCAGCCCTGCGAGCATGGTCGTGGCGATGCCGAGCGCGAGCACCGGCCCGGCGGAGCGGAACGTCCGCAGGTCGGCGAGGAGCAGCACGAGCATCGCCGCGACGACGGTCGCGCCGCTCGAGAGGATGGCAGGCGAGGTGTGGCGCAGCGCAACCGCCATTGCCTCGTGCCGGTCGTCGTGCCGCCGTAGCTCCTCCCGGTAGCGCGAGACGATCAGCAGGCAGTAGTCGGTGCCCGCGCCGAACATGAGGATGATCAGGATTCCCGTCGTCTGGCCGTTGACGACGAGGCCGGCCGAGTCGATCAGCAGGTAGACGATTCCCGCTGCGATCGCATACGAGACCGCGACGACGGCGAGCGGGACGAGCGCGACCACGGGGGAGCGGTAGATCAGGAGCAGCAGGACGAGCACGAGCGCGGTCGTCGCGGCGAGCAGCGTCACGTCGATCTGTCCGAACACCTTCACCGCGTCGACGGTGATCCCGGCCGGGCCCGTCACGTATGCGGCGAGGCCCGGCGGCCGGTCGCGTCCGACGGCTGCCCGGATGCGCTCGACGGCCGGCCGGATCCGGTCGATGTTGTCGGCGGTGAGCGGCACCGTGGCGACGCCGGTGTCGCGCGTGAACGAGGGCGGCGAAGGCGGCAGCGCCTGCGGCAGCCGCAGCCGGCGGATGGCCGCGACGGCAGCGACGGCCGCACGCCGGTCGGCGGGGGTGAGCGGCGCACCACCGCGGCTCCAGACGAGGATGGCGGGCGTCGTGCGGCCGTTCGTGAACCGGTCGCGCAGGAGATGAAGCACGCGCGTCGACTCGGAGCTCGCAGGGAGGAAGCTCGCCGGATCGTTGGTCGCTGCGTTCTGGAGCTTCGCCTGGTACTGCCCGAGTCCGCCGGCAACCGCGAGCCAGACGAGCAGCACCGCCCACTTCGCGCGGCGCCCGGCCGGCATTGTGCGGAGGCGGTCGATCATCTCACCGGCGGCGACGCTACCACCCACCCGGGCGGGCGCCCACGGGGTCGCCGCACGCGGCGACTACGCGGTTTCACGGAAGTGCCGTGGCGATGCGTCTCGCCGCGCGCCCGTCGGGTGCGGCGTCGGGAATCCTGCACGGGCTCGATCACCGTCGCCTCCATCGTCGCTCCGGCGCCGGCGACGGTCGCAGCCCCTGCCGACCGATCCGGCTAGCGATCGCGCCACGCGGCCAGGAGCTGCTGCTCCTGGCCCGGGGGCAGGCCGACTCGCAGCCCGGGGCTTCCTCGCTCCCGGTCCCAGGCGAGCGTGTCGCCGACCGTCTCGGCGAACGGGCGATGGCGGAGGCCTGCGGCCAGGGCCTTGCCGGGGTCGTAGGTGTGGGAGCCCGGATGCTGCGGCTCCCACATGGGAAACCAGCGGCCGACCTCGTCGCCGTAGCCGCGCAGGAAGTCGTCCGGCACCCACGTGAAGGTCGTGTCCGCACCGCCGACCGTGCGGGCGGTCTGGAGGAGGCCTTGCGTCGTGAGCCGCTCGCCCGGCCCGACGACCCCGTAGACGTCCCGGTCGCCGGCCTCGATCCGCGCGAGCATGAATGTCGCGAGGTCGCGGACGTCGAGGATCTGGAACGGCTCGTCTGCAGGCCCGGGAGCCACCATCTCGCCGCCCGCCGCCGCGCGGCGGACGTAGGCCGTGAAGCGGTCCGTCGGATCGTGCGGGCCGACGATGTAGCCGGGTCGGATGACCAGGCATCGCCCGGGGAATCCTCGTTGCGCCTCGCGCTCGCAGGCCGCCTTGAGCGGGCCGTACGTCTCGGCGGTGACCTGCTCGGTGGCGGGGAACGGTGGCTGATGGGTCGGCGCGTCCTCCGTGGAGCCGACGGGGAGTTCGTCGGGGTGCACCGAGAGCGTCGATACGAACGTGTAGTGGCCGACGGCGCCGCGGAGGACCGTCGCCGCCTCTCTCACGGTGCGCGGCACGTAGGCGCAGGCGTCCAGGACGGCGTCCCAGCTGCCCTCGAGGCGGTCGAGCTGTCCGTCGCGGTCTCCGTGCACGTGCTCGACGGCGGGGAGATCCTCCGGCTCGGTCGCGCCGCGGTGGAAGATCGTGACCTCGTGGCCGCGCCGGACGGCTTCTGCGACGAATGCGCGTCCCACGAACTGGGTGCCGCCGATGACGAGGATCCGCATCGGGGAGGAATCTATCGGGGCGGTGAATCTCCCCTGTTCGAGGGACGGCCCGATCTCCCTGTTCGGGGGATGAGCGGCGTCGGTTTCGGGAGTTGAATCTGTATGTGCCTACGGTGATCCGGGGGCGTGGTCTGCTGGTCGCGGTCGGCTTTCCGGCTGCGGCTCTCGTCGCCGTCGCGCTGTGGCTCGATCTGCACGGCGCCGGACTCGGCGCCAGCATCCCCGCCGCTGCCGTGCTCGTCACGCTCGCTGCGCTGTCCGAGCAGATACACATCGTCTCCTCCCCCAGGACGAGCGTCTCCGCAGCCGGCGCATTCGTGGTGGCGAGCGCTCTGGTCGGCGGCCCTCTGCTGGGCGCCCTGGCAGGTGCGGCGCTCGAGATCCTCAACACCTCGGACATCTGGCGGAGGCGTGCTGCGTGGGGTGGCGCGCAGGCTCTCGAGGGGTTCGCGGTCGGGCTGCTCGGCGAGCACCTGGCGATGCACGGCGCCAGGGGAACGCTCACCGCCTCCGCCCTCGGGCTGGCCGCAGGGTTGGGGGCGAACGTCGTCGCGATGGTCATCGTCGCCCTCGACCGCGACGGCAAGCCCCTTCCTCAACTCAGGATCGCCTGGCAGTCGATCGTCGCCGGCTGGCTGCTGCCGTGGCCGCTGCTCGCCGCGTTCGTCTTCTCCTACCAGGAGGCGCCCGTGGTCGCGCTCGTCCTGGCCGCCGGCCTGCTGCTCGCCCTGGGGCTCGGCAACCACGTTCTGCTCCGGCTGCAGCAAGGTCTCGCGGAGGAGCGGCTTCGCTCCCGCCGCGACGCCCTCACGGGAGCACCGAACCGTTATGCGCTCGCCGAGGCGTTGACCACCGAACAGGCGCGGATCAGGCGCGGCGGACGCACCGCCGCCCTGTGCTTCCTCGACCTCGACCGCTTCAAGAAGGTCAACGACACCTGCGGCTACCCGGCCGGAGACCGGCTGCTCGTCGACGTCTACGAGCGCCTACGCGACGAGTTGCGCGCGAGCGATCAGATCTTCCGCTGGGGCGGCGAGGAGTTCGTCCTGCTCGCTCCGCATGTCGAGCGTCACGAGCTCTCCGACGTCGCCGAGCGGCTCCGCCTGCTGATCGTGGGCCGGCCGTTCCCGGTCGACGGGCACCTGCGCACGATCTCGGGTTCGGTCGGCGCGGTACTGCTCGACGAGGCCCGCCCGGCCGAGGCAGCCCTCGAAGCGGCCGCGAAGCTCGTGCGCCGGGCCAAGCTGACCCGCAACACCGCCACCGTGGAGACGACGCCGGCGGGGTCTGTGCGGTCGGCCCGCGTTCGACGAGCCGCCACAGGCGGCTGAGCGCGGCTCCGCGACCGCCGTCGCCACCATCGGCTTCGTGACGGACGCGATCTGGAACTGCGTCTCGGGCCGCACCGCGACCCGTCGTTCCCGATCCGACCAGCCGGCGCACGCGACCTCGACCTCTCCCCGCTCGAGGACACCGACGGCGGCACCCACGACACTCGTCGCGGCGAGGTGCCGCTCGAGCGACTCCTGGAGCGTCACCGCGAGATCGCCTGCGCCGCGGCGCCGGCGGGGAAAGGGAGGTGTGAGCGAGTGTCGTACATCAGCTCGTCCCGGGTAGAAGCGCGAAACCTCAGGTCACCACAGAGAGGGAGGCACGATGAGCGAAGAAGAGGCGGCACCTGAGACGAAGGGTGTTGCGGTGGAGTTGCTCGCGACGGTCGACCTCGGCCCCGAGATCGAGGGCATGGCCGGACGCCGGCTGCGGATGCGGATGGTGACGATGGAGCCCGGCGCCGTCTACGGCCCGGTGCACGACCACAAGGGCAGACCGGGCGTCGTCTACATCCTGCAGGGAACGATCACCGACCATCGCGACGGAGTCGCCACCGACTACGGGCCGGGAGTGGGGTGGCCCGAGGACAGGAACACCCTGCACTGGCTCGAGAACAGAGGAGCGGTTCCGGCGGTGGAGATCTCGGTCGACGTGGTCCGCGAGGACTAGGCCGGGCCGTCCGTGCTGTCCCGCGCTTCTCGCGCCGTGGGCGGAAGATGGGTGTCGCCCCCGATGCCGCGAGGGGTCGGTCGCCTCGATCCTGGGAGGCACGGAAGGGGGACGCCATGTCCACTCCCGGTGCGGGCGCCGCCGCTCGAACGCCTGAAGCCCTGGCTCGACGGCGGGCCAGGTACCTCTCGGGCTTGCTCTGGCACGGCGGCACCTTTCTGATCATCAACGCGTTCTTCTGGCTGCTCGACCTCACGCTCGCCGGCGGAGGGCTCGACTGGGCCTTCTGGATCACGGGCGTCTGGGGCCTGGGTCTCGCCTTCCACGCCCTCGCTTACATCGTCGACGGGCGCGGCGTCGAGGAGCGCAAGTACGAGCAGTACCTCGCCGCCGCGAGAGCACGCGAGTCCCGGCGCGACCGAGCATGAAGGCGGTCTGCCGCGACGGCTGGGGCTTCCAGTTCTGACAGGAGGGGACGACGACGCCGGGCGGCAGCACACGACCGAGACCGGGCTCGCCGGGGCGGGAGCGGCGGCGGGCGCAGCTCGAGCACCTGCTCGACACGCGCACCGTTCCGCTCGCGACCTGGCTCCTGCGCCGGACGCACGGCCGGATCAGCCGCCTCTGGCGCCGCAGGACGCTCCTGCTCACGACCCGCGGCCGCCGCACCGGCCTGCCTCGCACCGTGCCGCTCCAGTTCTTCCCGGCAGGCGAGACGTTCGTCGTCGTCGCGGCCAACAGCGGCCTTCCTCGGCCGCCCGCCTGGTACCTCAACCTCGCGGCCGAGCCGTACGCGAGGGTCGAGGTGGAGGGACGGATCCTCCACGTGCGCGCCGACGAGCTGGCCGACCCCGAGGCGAGGGCCTTCTGGCCGCGCGTGCTCGAGGCCGCCCCGGACTACGCGCGCTACCCGCGGCGCATCGGCCGCCTGCCGCCGCTGCTCCGCCTGGCACCGGTAGGCACGCCCGACCCACCACAGCGAAAGGAGCCGGAATGAGCACGCTGCTCGAGATCGTCGTGGGCGTGGTCCTGCTCGCCCACGGGCTCGTCCATCTCCTCTACGTGAGCTCCGAGGCGAAGGACCGGAGCTACCCGTTCACGCTCGAGGACTCGCTGCTGCCGGAGGCGGCGCGGCGGCCGCTCGCCTACGTGCTCCTCGGCGCGACCGTGGCGGCCTTCGCGCTCCTCGGCCTCGCCGTCTGGGGCGTGCCCGGCCTCGCCGGCGTCTGGGCGCCGCTCGCCGTCGCGGCGGCCGTCGCCTCGCTCGCCCTGCTCGTCGCCTTCTGGGACACCCGCCTGCTCGCCGGCGTCGCGATCGACCTCGCCGTCGTCGCGATCGCCTTCGCCCGGCCCGAGTGGACCGACCGCATCGCGACCTGAGCTCGTACCGGATCCGCCGGGCCGCGAGAGCCGCGAGGTCGAGCTCGAGGGCCTCGAGGGCCCGCACCGGCTCTTCGCCGGCAGCCCGGCAGGGCGGGACACGCGCTTGGCGAGTCGGCCCGGGCCGACTAGGATTGCCTTGCGGTGAGGGGCATCCGCGACAGAACCGCGATCGTCGCCGGCGGCGCGACGATCATCGGGCAGGGCGTCGTGCGCGCCTTCGTCGAGGCGGGCTCGAAGGTGATCGTCGCCGACATCGACACCGACGGCGGCACCCGGCTCGCGGCCGAGCTCGGCGACGACGTGCGCTTCGTCGCCACCGACCTGCGTGACGACGAGTCCTGCCGGGCCTGCGTGGCGGAGGCGGTCGCGGCCTTCGGCTCGGTCGACTTCCTGGTCAACCTCGCCTGCGTCTACGTCGACGACGGGCTCGACTCGACGCGGGAGGACTGGCTCGAGAGCTACAACGTCAACGTCGTCGGCGGGGTGATGCTGCTGAAAGCGGCCCGGGAGCACCTGCGGCGGGCGAACGGCGCGGTCGTCAACTTCGGCTCGATCAGCGCGAAGGTCGCCCAGACGGGCCGCTGGCTCTATCCCGCGTCCAAGGCCGCCATCCTTCAGCTCACCCGGAGCGAGGCGATGGACCTCGCCGCCGACGGGATCCGCGTCAACTCGGTGTCGCCCGGCTGGACCTGGTCGAAGATCATGGACGAGCTCTCGGGCGGCGACCGGGCCCACACCGACGCCGTCGGCGGCACGTTCCACCTGCTCCGCCGCGTCGGCGACCCGGAGGAGGTCGCCCGGGCCGTCCTCTTCCTCTGCTCGGACGACGCCTCGTTCATCACGGGCGCCGACATCGCCGTCGACGGGGGCTACAGCGCGATGGGGCCCGAGCGTGCCGAGCCTGCGATCCCCCTGCTGGCCGCCGAGCGGGAGGAGCCCCGGTGAGGATCGGGATCATCGGCGCCGGCTTCGCCGGCCTCTCCGCCGTGAAGGTCCTGCGGGACTACGGGCACGACGTGACCGCGTTCGAGAGCGCCCCGGACGTGGGCGGCGTCTGGAGCCGGACGCGCCGCTATCCGGGGCTCGAGACGCAGAACAACAAGGACTCGTACTGCTTCTCGGACTTCCCGATGCCCAAGGACTATCCGGAGTGGCCGACCGGGGAGCAGGTGCAGCAGTACCTCGCCTCCTATGTCGACCACTTCGGACTGGCCGAGCACATCCGTCTCAACACCCGGGTCGAGGCGGCCGAACCCACGGCCGACGGGTGGGAGTTGCGAACGGTCGACACCGTCACCGGCGCCGAGGACACGTTGCGCTTCGAGCAGCTCGTGGTCGCGAACGGCATCTTCTCCGCCCCGTCGATCCCGGAGTTCGCCGGCGCGGACGAGTACCGGGAGGCCGGCGGGCGCATCTGCCACACGTCCGAGATCGGCGACCTCGACGAGGTTCGCGACCGGAACGTGGTGGTGATCGGGTACGGCAAGTCCGGCTGTGACGTCGCGGCGGCCATCAGCGAGGTCACGGCGACCACGGTCGTCGTCGCCCGGGCGCTGCTCTGGAAGATGCCGAAGCGTCCCGGCGGCCTCAACATGAAGTACCTGTTGCTGACGCGCATGGGGGAGGGACTGTTCCCCTACATCCGGCCGCGCGGCTTCGAGCGCTTCCTCCACGGGCCCGGCAAGCCGGTGCGAAACACGATGATCGCCGGCCTGCGGGCGATCGCCGTCCGCCAGCTGCGTCTGAAGCGGCTCGGCCTCGTCCCGCGCGGTCCCTTCGACGACATCGCGCGATCCACCGTCAGTCTCGCCACGGAGGGGTTCAGCGAGCAGGTCGAGCGAGGAGCCATCGTCGTGCACCGCGACACCGTGGTCGAGCGGCTCGGCTCCGACGGGGGGCGCCCCGTGGCGGTGCTCTCGGACGGCGAGACCGTGCCCGCGGACGTCGTCGCCTGCGGCACCGGCTGGCAGCAGCGCGTGCCGTTCTTCAGCGAGGAGCTCCAGCGGGAGCTGACCGACGATCGCGGCAACTTCGTGCTCTATCACCAGATCCAGCCGCTCGACGTCCCCCGGCTCTTCTTCTCCGGCTACAACTCGTCGTTCTTCAGCCCGCTGAGCGCAGAGGTGGCCGCGTGGTGGATCGCCGTCTTCCTCGCAGGCGGCATCGAGCTGCCACCGGTTGCCGACCGCCGCGCCGAGATCGAGGCGCGGTTGCGCTGGATGGAGCAGCGCACCAAGGGCCACCACGCCCGCGGGACGAACATCATCCCGTTCTCGATGCACAACATCGACGAGATGCTCGGGGACCTCGGCATCAACGTGAGCGCACCGACGCGTGCGCTCCAGTGGCTGTTGCCCGTCAATCCGCTCGCCTACCGAAAGCTGAGCGCACGCCTCGAGGCCCGGTACGCCCCCGCAGGGGATCAGGGCAGGCGGACCGACTCGGGGTAGGGGAAGAAGTCCATCACCTCGCCGCGCTCGACCTGACGCTGCATCTCCTGCCAGAACCCCGGCTCGAGCAGGTCGGCGTGGTGCCGGAGGAAGACCTCGCGGAGGCGCGGGTCGGTGAGGAGGAACGTCGCGAACTCCTCCGGGAAGACGTCGTTCGGCATGACGCTGTACCACGGCTCCGCGGCGAGCTCGGCCTCGGGGTCGGGTGCGGGCGGGATCCGGCGGAAGTTGACGTCCTTCAGGTACTCGATCTCGTCGTAGTCGTAGAAGACGACGCGGCCGTAGCTCGTGACGCCGAAGTTCCGCCAGAGCATGTCGCCGGGGAAGATGTTGGCGGCTGCGAGGTCGCGGATGGCGTTGCCGTACTCGATCACCGCCTCCTCGAGCTCGGCGGGCGTCGCGGAGTCGAGATAGAGGTCGAGGGGGTTCATCCGCCGCTCCACGTAGCAGTGGCGGACGATCAGCGGGTCTCCTTCGGAGATCATCGACGGAGCGAGCTCTCGCAGCTGGGCGATCACCTTCGGGGAGAAGCGCTCGCGCGGTAGCGCGAGGTCGACGAACTCGAGCGTGTCGGCGAGACGGCCGACGCGATCGACGTGCTTCACCATCCTGAACTTCGCCCGCACGGCTTCCCGTGTCGTGTCCTTGGAGCCGCCGAACACGTCCCGGATCACCTTGAACACGTACGGGAACGAGGGCAGCGTGAAGACGAGCATGACCTGGCCGCGGACGCCCGGCGCCTCGACGAACTCGTCGCGGGAGTGCTGGAGATGTCGCTGGAGCTCGCGGTAGAAGAGCGTCTTGCCCTGCTTGCCGAGCCCGACCACCGTGTACAGCTCGGAGCGCGCCCGCGCGGGTGCGATGGAATGGAGGAACTCGACGTACCCCGACGGCACCTCCATGTCGACCATGAAGTACGCCCGCGAGCGCGAGAAGAGGGAGTTGATGGGCTGCGGGTCGAGCATGACCGCGTCCACCTCCAGGAGTCCGTCCTCCCGGTGCAGGATCGGAATCGCGAAGGGCAGCTCCTCCTGGCCGTTGACGAACTTCCCGAACACGTACGCGGCCTTGTTCCGGAAGAAGGCCGAGCTCAGAGCCTGGATCTGGTAGTTGGGCTCGAGGCGCTGCCAGCGATCGCCCAGGCGCTCGGTGACGGCGGCCACGACGAGCTCGGCGTCCTGCTCGAGGTCGGCGAACGGACGCCGCCACTCGAAGTCGCGGAACATCTGCTGGACACACTCCCGCTCGCCGTCGACGAGCGGGTAGTAGCTGCGGTAGATCGGCGGGTCCGACTCGATGTACTCGGTGGAGATCGTGGCCCGGACGAAGACGAGCTCGTTGTCGTAGTAGCTGCGCCGGAGGATCCGCTTGATCACGGAGTTGAAGAAGGTCTCGGCGAGCTCGGGCTGGAGGTGGTCGACGAGCAGGCCGATGTACTGGAGCTTCGCGTCGCGCCAGGTCTCGTCCGTGAGCGCGTCGACGTCGAAGCTCGCCCGAAGCCGCTCGACGCACTCGACGACGCGCTGGTCGTAGAAGCGGATTCGCTCCTGCACCTCGTGCTGCAGCTCCCCCCAGGCGCCACGGTCGAAGAGCTCGGGAGCGCGTGCGCTCGTCGCGCGGAACAGCCGGTAGTGCTTGTCGAACCCCTCGATGAGGACGGTCGCGATGCTGCCCGCGGCGTCCGGCGCGGTAGCCTGCTGTTCAGTCGTTGTCACGAGCACACGGTAGGTGAAGATTGAGCGTCGCGACCCATATCGAGATCCCCGCCGAGGGCACACGCATCGTCCCCGGCGAGCCGACCCCCGACAACCCGATCATCCCGTTCATCGAGGGCGACGGGATCGGCGTCGACATCACGCCCGTCATGCGTGACGTCGTCGACGCCGCCGTGGAGAAGGCGTACGGCGGCGGGCGCCGCATCCACTGGATGGAGATCTACGCCGGCGGGAAGGCCACGCAGGTGTACGGCAGAGACGTCTGGCTTCCCGACGAGACGCTCGAGGCGGCGCGCGAGTACTCGGTCTCGATCAAGGGCCCGATGACGACACCCGTCGGCGGCGGCATCCGCTCGCTCAACGTGGCCCTGCGGCAGCAGCTCGACCTCTACGTCTGCCTGCGGCCGGTGCGCCACTTCCCGGGTGTGCCGAGCCCGCTCAAGGACCCGTCGAAGACCGACATGGTCATCTTCCGCGAGAACTCGGAGGACATCTACGCCGGGATCGAATGGCAGGCGGAGACCGACGACGCCCGCAAGATCGTCGACTTCCTCCAGAACGAGATGGGCGTCACCAAGATCCGCTTCCCCGAGACCTCGAGCATCGGGATCAAGCCCGTCTCGCGCGAGGGAACGGAGCGCCTCGTCCGCAAGGCGTTCGAGTACGCGATCGCGAACGGCCGGGAATCCGTCACCTTCGTCCACAAGGGCAACATCATGAAGTTCACGGAGGGCGGCTTCCGCGACTGGGGCTACGCGCTCGCCCAGCGCGAGTTCGGCGCGACGCCCCTCGACGGCGGCCCCTGGCTCACGCTCGAGCACGACGGAGGCACGATCACGGTCAAGGACGTGATCGCGGACGCGTTCCTGCAGCAGATCCTGACCCGGCCCGCCGAGTACGACGTGATCGCGACGCTCAACCTGAACGGCGACTACATCTCCGACGCGCTCGCGGCGCAGGTCGGCGGGATCGGCATGGCGCCCGGCGGCAACCTCTCCGACGAGGTGGCGATGTTCGAGGCGACGCACGGCACCGCGCCGAAGTACGCCGGCCAGGACAAGGTCAACCCCGGCTCGCTCATCCTCTCCGCCGAGATGATGCTCCGGCACCTCGCCTGGTTCGAGGCGGCCGACCTGATCGTCGACTCGCTCGGAGCGGCGATCTCCGACAAGCAGGTCACCTACGACCTCGCCCGCCTGATGGAGGGCGCGAACGAGATCTCCACGTCCGCCTTCGGCCGGGCGATGATCGAGCGGATGTAGCGCAAGCGGCGTGTCGGTAGCGCTGCGCGAGGCGGGGCGGGACGACCGCGAGCTCATCGCGCGGCTGCTCGCCGACTACCTGTTCGAGTTCGACGGCAGGACGGAGCCGTATCCGTACCTCGACGCGTACTGGTCCGAGCCCGAGCGCCTGCCGTTCCTCGTCGAGCTCGCCGGCGAGGCGGTCGGCCTTTGCCTGATCCGCGTCCGCGAGGGCGGCTGGGACTTCGCGGAGTTCTCGATCGTCCCGGAGCAGCGGCGGAACGGAGTCGGCCGCGCGGCGGTCGAGGCCGTGGCGGCCCGCGCACGCGCCGCCGCCGCCGGCCACCTCGAGGCGAAGGTCCACCCGGACAACCTCGAGGCGCTGCCGTTCTGGCTCGCGCTCGGCTTCCGCGAGGTCTCGCGGGACGGCCCGGTCGTCACTCGGCGGGAGCTGTAGGCGCCGGAGCGGCGCGCCGCTGCGTCTGCACGAGCCACAGCCCGGCGAGGACGATCGCCCCGCCGAGCGCGAGACCCGGGCGCAACCGCTCCCCGAGCACGAGCACCGACGAGAGCACGCCGAAGATCGGCACGAGCAGCGCGAACGAGGCGGCCGCCGACGCGCCGAGCACGCGGACGCCCTCGTAGAAGAGGACGAAGGCGAGCACCGTTCCCGCGACGGCGAGGTAGGCCACCGATCCCCAGGCGCCCGCGGTGGCCGAGCCGAGGCCGTGCCAGCCGTCGCCGAGGAACGACACGGGCAGGAGGAGCAGCGAGCCGACCCCGGTCGCGAACACGTTCGCGCTCACCGACCCGAACCGACCCGTCGCCTCCCGCCCGGCCAGCGTGTAGGCGGCCCAGGCGAGTGCGGCGCCGACGAAGAGGGCGTCGCCGATCAGCCGTTGCGAGCCGACGCTCCCCGCCGGGTCGGCCACGATCACGACCCCGGCGAAGGCGACCGCGAGGCCGACGATCGCCCGCGTGGTCGGCTTCTCCCCGAGCACGGGCCAGGCGAGCAGCGTCGTCATCGCCGGGATCAGCCCCGGCACGAGGACGGCGCCGTCGGTGGCCGGCGCGTGCCGGACGCCGTAGAGGAAGCAGAGGTTGTAGGCGAACACGACGGTGAAGCCGAGGATCGCCAGCAGCGGCAGGTCGCTGCGCGACGGTCGCCGCACCGGCTTCCCCGACGCCCGCGCCCAGAGCCAGAGCAGGGCCGACGCCGTCGTGAAGCGGAGGACGGCGACGACCGCCGGCTCGACGTGTGCCGCCGCCACCTTGCCGGCCGGCCACGTTCCGCCGAAGCAGAGCATGCAGACCAGCATCGCCGTGAAGGCGCCTCGGCGCTCAGCCGCCATGCGGCGAGGCTAGCTGCGGGGGGTTCGCGGCCCGGCGGGATCCCTGGCACCATGGCCGCCCGTGAGGATCTCCGCCACGATCGTCCTGATCGCGACCCTGTCCGCCTCGGCCGCGGCGGCGCAAGTCGCTCCCGCGCGGCACGCCTCGATCCGTGGGCTCACGTGGCAGGAGAAGCAGGCGGTCAAGGCGGCGGGGGAGTGGCACCCCGGCTGCCCGGTCTCGCTCGCGCACGTGCGTCTCCTCACCGTCCGCTACCACGGCTTCGACCACAGGACGCACCTCGGCCAGATCGTCGTCAACCGGCGCGTCGCGCAGCCGCTGCTCAAGGTCTTCCGCAAGCTCTACCGCCTGCACTTCCCGATCCGGAAGATGTCGTTCGACTCCATGTACGGGCCGCATCCGGACCAGAACGGCGACGTCACGGCCTCCTTCGAGTGCCGCAACGCCGCCGCCTCACCGTGCAGCAGCGCGAGCACGACGCACAACTGGTCGATGCACGCCTACGGCGAGGCGGTCGACCTCGACCCGCGCGAGAACCCGTATGTCGGCTGCGGCATGACGCGCGACAAGACCGCGCTCTCGTACCTGAACCGCTCCCGGCACCGGCGCGGCATGGTGACGCCGGCCGTCGTCCGCGCCTTCGCCTCGATCGGCTGGGGCTGGGGCGGATCCTGGTACGGCTCCACGAAGGACTACATGCACTTCTCGATCAACGGCCACTAGACGTTCGAGCCAGGCGGTGGCGCTGCAACCGGGGCCGCCGGCCGGCGGGTGCGGCCGTCAGGTTCCGACGACCTGGACGAGCCAGCGCCGGTCGCGCTCGCGGTCGAGCTCGATGAAGAGGACGCGCTGCCACGTGCCGAGCTGGAGCTCCCCGTTGCGGACGGGCACCGACTCGCCGGCGGTGCCGAGCAGCATCGCCATGCAGTGCGAGTGGCCGTTGCCCTGGTCCATGTCCTCGGGGCAGATGTTCTCGGTGCGCCGGTCCCAGTCGTCGTGCGCGTAGTACGAGTCGTGCGGCACGAGCCGTCGCAGCAGCTGGCCGAAGTCGTCGAGGAAGCCCGCCTCCATCTCGTTGACCCGCACGCAGCACGTCGTGTGCGGCGAGTAGATGCAGGCGATCCCGTCGGCGACGCCACTCTCCCGCACGGCGCCCTGGACCTCGTCGGTGATGTCGGTGACGGTCAGGCCGCCGGCAGTCCGCAGCCGCGTCTCGTGCTGGAAGACCTTCATCGTCGCCGCCATTCTGCGCCATCCGCTGCCCTCGCCGGAAGGGGAACGAACCTCCCTCAGCGGATCCTGCACTCGGCGCCGGGCTCGCCCGGGCTCGGACCTCCCAGGGCCGAGGCGTAGTTGGCCGCAGCACGATCCGGCCCTCTGCGGATTCCTGAGCTGCTCCGGACAGCGACGCTGGAGGCTGAGGCGAACCGGGAGGTCAGCATGAAGCTCGTGCCGTCGATCGGAGCCGCCGCAGCGGCTCTCTACGTGCTGCACCGGATCGGGCGGCGTTCGGGGCTCGCCCCGGGGGAGGCTGCCGACGCGCTTCCGGGCGACGAGATCGTCCCGGATCCGATCTGGCAGTCGACGCGGGCGATCACGATCGACGCGCCGCCGGAGGAGGTCTGGCCGTGGATCGTCCAGATGGGCTTTCCGTCCCACCGCGCCGGCTGGTACACGCCGCACTGGCTCGACCGCCTCACCTTCGGGATCCGGCAGCACAGCGCGGAGCGGATCGTGCCGGAGTTGCAGCAGCTCGAGGTGGGCGACCGTGTGCCCGACAGCGACGACTGGTCGGCGTACTTCACGGTCGCCGACGTCGAGCCGCCCTACGCGCTCGTCCTCCACTCGACCCGGCACGTGATCGAGCCGATCCGCACCGTCGACTTCAGCTGGGCCTTCGTCCTGCGCAGGAGCGGGCCGGAGAGGTGCCGGCTGCTGATTCGCGCTCGGACGCGCTACACGCCGCGCTGGGCGCTGCCCTTCGTCGAGCTCGTGGTCGGGCCGGCCGACTTCGTCAACGCGGGCGCGATGCTCCGCGGAATCAAGCGGCGTGCCGAGACCCCGTACGCACGGCCCGCCCGCCCGGGGATGAGGCAGACCGACCACCTCGTGGACATCGGAGAGCCGCGCTTCGCGGATCCGGGAGGCCGCGCAGCCGACCGGTCCTCCGCGCAGGCCTTCTCGAAGGGGCCTACCGGATTCGAGCCCGGATTCTGGGGATCGTGAGCCGGCCGCGGCGCCCGTCGCCGTGAGGCTCGCAGTCTGAGAGACGGCCCCGTGCAAGCCGGGGCCGTCTCCCTTGCCAGGGGGCGATCGCCCGACGGGGCGGGGTGGGATTCGAGCCGGAGCCGCTGCGGGCTCCGCGTGCCCTAGTCGTGTTCCGGTGGGATCACGAGGATCGGACAGCAGGCCGAGTGCAGAAGGCCGAGCGTGACGCTGCCGAGCATGGCGGCCCGGAAGCCGCCGTGGCCGTGCGTTCCGACGACGATCACGTCGGCACCGATGTCGCGGGCGGCGGTGGCTACCAGACCGGCCACGTCGCCCGGGCCGCTTTCCACCTTGAGCTCTGCCTCGAAGCCCTCACCGGCCAGCTCCTCGACCTGCCGCTCGAGCTTGGCGTGCACCTCGGGCTCGTCCGTAAGTGCGGGCGCAGCTCCGGAGAGCAGCTCGACCAGCTCGTTCCCATGCACGGCGACGATCTTCGAGTCGTGCAAGCGTGCGAGCTCCTTGACCTGCACGAGGGCTCGATCGGCCAACTCGGACCCGTCGGTCGCCCAGACGATGGTCTCGAACATTGGTTCGTTCCTTTCGTGTGGCCACCGTCATTGTCGTGCGCGCGGGCGATGAGCACATTGGGGGGCCACCCCCATCTTGCCGGGGCGCACGGGCGGGAACCCGGTGCCTTTCCCTACGCCTCGGCGTAGCCGGTTTCGGGGAGGTGTCGGTTGATCTTCGTAGCGGGGGAGATGCGGGGCGTGTTGGGTGTGGAGGGTGCGGATCGGTTTTGTCGGGGGAGCGGCCGTCCGCGAGGCGAAGTATCGGAGTGAGTTGCAGCACCTGTCATGATCTGCGCGGGTCGCGTGTAGGTAGGCGGCCGCCCGAGCGACGAAGCGAACTCTCGCGTCTGCGGCTTCTTCGCTGGCCACAGGGAAGGAGACCTCATGCTCATCACACTCAAGCTGACGAAGCGGCGCCTGATCGGGGCGGCGCTCGTGGTAGCCGCGCTCGGGGCGGCGGTCTGGGGTGGGAAGGCGCTCGCTGCGCCGTCAGCGACCAGCCTGACCGTCTGCGTCAAGTCGAGCGGGAAGTTGAACGTCGTCGCGAGCGGCGCTAGCTGCTCGTCGAACGAGACGCAGTACGTGCTCGTCACCCAGTCCGCGCTCGACGCGCTGGACACCAATGTGAACTCACTACAGGACCAGGTTGATGCGCTGAACTTCAGCGTGACCACTCTCAACGACCACGTTTCGACGCTCCAGGGGGACGTTTCGCTGCTGCAGGCCAGCAACTCCTCGCTGCTCAACCGCGTGAGCACGCTGGAGGTGCTGCTCGCGGGCGTCCGCCGGACGACCTTCAACGGCTACGACACGCTCCTCTTCAGCGGGATGAACGTGCAGATCGCAAACGGCACGGGCTCGACCGGGGTGGGCAACGGCCTGGGGAACCTGATCGTCGGTTACGACGAGAGTGCCGCCACGACGACTGGCTCCCACAACGTCGTCCTCGGCGTGGAGAACAGCTACTCGACCTCCGGCGGCTTCATCGCGGGAGTCAACAACCTGATCAGCGGCGCCTGGGCGACCATCACCGGCGGTACGGACAACGTCGCCAGCGGCACCGAGGCGTCCGTCAGCGGCGGCAGCGTCAACACCGCGAGCGGCCCCGCCGCTTCCGTCAGCGGCGGCGATCGCAACGTCGCCAGTGGCGGTGAGGCGTCCGTCAGCGGCGGCGGCGGCAACACCGCCAGCGGCACCGAGGCGTCCGTCAGCGGCGGCGGCGGCAACACCGCCAGCGGCGGAGAGCAATCAGAGGCGTCCGTCAGCGGCGGCCGCAACAACACCGCGAGCGGAGCCTGGTCGTCCATCCTCGGCGGGAACGGCGTGACGCTCAACCTCGTCGACGGCATCTATCCGAGCCCGTAACGAGCACGCTCGCCAGGAGCGCCCGGGCCCGCGCTCGGGCGCTCCTTCAGCTCGAGGCTGCTGAGCCGCCTGCCGGTGCCTGCTTCGCATGAGCGTGAGCCGCGGTGTCGGGGCGAAGTATCGGAGTGAGTTGCAGCACCTGGCATGATCTGTGGAGGTCGCTCGCAGGTGGGCGGCGCCCGAGCGACGAAGCGAACTCTCGCGTCTGCGGCGGCGCCTGC
>CAZRTE010000047.1:0-19094 GCA_964602945.1 uncultured Gaiellales bacterium | reverse complement strand
GGGTCCAGCGTCCAGGCGGCGGCGTAACGGTGCGTTACGCCGCCGCGCACCAGCGGACGGGCGCGCGTAGCCCGCCCGTCCGCGACGGGCGTGGGCTGGAACGATCCCGGCCCAATGCGCTCTCAGCACGGAACCGCCGGAGACCGCGCTCTCCGGCGGTGCAGTTCGACTGACAGCGACCGAGTCCGCAGGACTCGCTCGCTACGCGGTCAGTAGCGGTCGAGCTCGAGCAGCCGCTCGTCGCTGATGCCGAAGTGGTGGGCGATCTCGTGCAGGACCGTGCGCCTGACCTGGCGCCGCAGCTGCTCCGGGTCGCCGCCGGAGACGCGTTCGAGCGGCAGGCGGTAGAGCGTGATCTTGTCCGGCAGGACGCCCGCGTAGTACGGGCCGCGCTCGCCCCAGGGGATGCCCTGGTAGAGGCCGAGCAGGCTCTCGCCGGGCGGCGGCTCGTCCTCCACCGTCACGGCGACGTTGGACATCAGGTCGCGGATCTCGTCGGGGAGCTCGTCGAGCGCCTCGCGGACGAGCGCCTCGAATGCCGCCTCGCCGGCGGCCTCGTCCTGCGAGACGTCCATGGCACTTCGATTCTAGGGCGCGGCGGCCCGCACCTCCAGATCTCGCGCGCGTCAGGGGGCGAGTGATGCGAGCACGAAGACGAAGCCGGCGATGAACACGCCCAGCCACAACGCCTCGGCCAACGTCGGCCGCCGCAGATCGTCGTCCGGCTCCATCAAGTTCTTCACGATCGACAGGTTGTTTCGCTTCCGACGAAGCCGAAACCGGAAGACGTACGAGGGGCGAGGACGAGGAATCCTCATGCGCGTCGGCCGGAGCCGGGGCAGCGGCGGTGCGGCCGCGATCGGACCGGCGACGGCCGCCTACACGTCGATGGAGTAGCCCACGTCGAGCGGGTAGGGCGGAAACGGGACGATCCGCTCGGTGCCGTCGAGCCGCCAGCCGAGCTTCTCGTAGAAGCGGCGCGCCCGCCCGTTCTCGGCCAGGCACCACAGGGACGCCGACACGGTGCCCTGCTCCCGCAGCGTCTCCAGCGCGGCGGCGTGGAGCTCGTGCGCGAGGCCGCTCCCCCAGGCGTGCTCCCGGACGTACAGCCGGTGCAGCCGGCCCGGGCCGACGAGGGCGAAGCCGAGGCCCTCGGCGTCGACGAGGACGGTGTTCGCCGCGCCGGACAACTCGACGCGCAGACTCTCCCGGATCGCCTCGTCCGGGTAGGGGAACCGGTCGGCCGGAAAGACGTTCGCGAACCCCGCGACCGCCGCCTCGCGATGGATCGCGCAGACGAGCTCCAGATCCTCGGGACCGCCCCGGCGAATCACGGGCGGCTCTACGCCGCGTGGCTCGCCGCCGGCGTCGTGCCGCGGTGGGCCGGCAGGTAGACGCGCTCGACGTACTCCGCCACCATCCGCCGTGTCCCGAAGCGCGGCCCGAGCTCGGCGATCGACTCGCGCATCAGCTCGATCCACCGGTGCGGCAGCCCGTCCGCGTCGCGCTCGTAGTACGTCGGCACCACGTGCTCCGCGAGCACGGCGTAGAGCGCCTCGGCGTCCGCCTCGTCCTGCTCGGCCTCGCTCTCGCCGCCGGCTCCCTCGATCGCGAACCCGCAGGCGGGCGAGTACGCCTCCGCCCACCAGCCGTCGAGGATCGAGCAGTTGACCACGCCGTTCAGCGCCGCCTTCATCCCCGAGGTGCCGGAGGCCTCGAACGGCCGCCGCGGGGTGTTGAGCCAGACGTCGACGCCCTGCACGAGCCGCCGGGCCAGCGTCATCTCGTAGTCCTCGAGGAAGACGACGCGGGCAGCGGCCTCGGGCAGGCGCGCGAAGTCGACGACCTGCCGGATCACGTCCTTGCCGCCGTCGTCGGCCGGGTGCGCCTTCCCGGCGACGAGCACCTGGATCGGCCGCTCCGGGTCGGCGAGGAGCTGGGCCAGCCGCTCGGGGTGGCTGAAGAGAAGGCCCGCGCGCTTGTACGTCGCGAAACGGCGCGCGAAGCCGATCGTGAGGACGTCGGGGTCGAGCGGCTGCGCGCCGCGGGTGTCCACGATGTACTCGAGCAGGCGTTCCTTCGCGCTGCGGTGCGCCGCCCACAGGTCGGCCGTGGGAAGCTCGCGTGCCAGCTCGAAGCTCGGGGCGCCGTCGCCGAGCGCCTCCCCGAGCTCGGGGGAGACCCAGGAGCGCTGGTGGACGCCGTTCGTGATCGAGATGATCGGAACCTCCTCGACCGGCTGCTGCGGCCACAGGCCGTGCCAGATGTCCCGCGACACGGCGCCGTGCAGCTGCGAGACGCCGTTCGCGTGGCTGGAGGTGCGCAGGGCGAACGGCGTCAGCCCGAAGCCCGTCTCCTCCGGCTCGACCTTGCCGAGCGCCGCGAACTCGTCCCACTCGAGGCCGCAGCGGGCCACGATTCCTTCGACGCTGCGGCGTACGAGCTCCGGGTCGAAGACCTCGTTGCCGGCCGGCACCGGCGTGTGCGTCGTGAACACGGTCGAGGTGCGCAGCCGCTCGAGCGCAGCCTCCGGCGCGAGCCCCTCGTCCTCGACGAGCTCGCGCAGCCGCTCGAGCTGGAGAAACGCCGAATGCCCCTCGTTCAGGTGGAACACCGTCGGCGCGAGGCCGAGCCGCCGCAGGACGCGCACGCCGCCGAGGCCGAGGACGAGCTCCTGGCGCAGCCGATTGTCGCGGTCGCCGCCGTAGAGGATGTCGCTCACGTCCCGCGCCCACTCCGGATTCGCCCCGACCTTCGTGTCGAGGAGGTAGAGGGAGACCCGGCCGACGCGCACCCGCCAGACGCCGAGGCGGACCGGCACGAGCACGCCGTCGTCGTCGGCCAGCTCGACGACGGGGGCCATCGGCACCTGCTCGAGCGGCAGCCGCGTCGGGTAGTTGCGGGGATAGCGCTCGACCTGGCGGTCGTCGTCGTCGAGCCGCTGGCGGAAGTAGCCGCGCCAGTAGAAGAGGCCGACGCCGACGAGCGGCACGCCGAGCTCCGACGCCGCCTTGAGGTGGTCGCCCGCGAGGACGCCGAGGCCGCCCGAGTAGATGGGCAGGCTCTCGTCGAGGCCGAACTCGGCCGAGAAGTAGGCGGCGAGGAACTCGTCGGGAAGGTGGTGCTCGTGCCACCACGTCTCCCCGCCCGCGTCGAGGGCGAGCCGCGCCTGCACGCGGGCGAGCCGCTCCGCGTACCCGGGCGTCAGCGTGGCCGCGAGGTCGTCGTCCGTCAGCTCCGCGAGGAGCGCCGTCGGATTGTGGTGGAGCTCCGCGAAGCGGCGCGGCTCGAGCTCGTCGAAGAGCACCCGCGCCTCGCCCGTCCACGTGAAGGAGAAGTTGCGCGCGATCGCGAGGAGCGCCTCGCGCAGCGCCGCGCCGTCCCGTACGTCACCCACGAGGCGGCACCCTAACGACAGAGCCGCTGCCGACGCGCAGGCTGCGGACCCCGGGGCTGCTAGCGTTTCCGGTACCCGGAGAGCTTTGACAGGCAGCTTGGCGACCGGGTCACCAAACGCCTAAAGCGCCCGAGAGCGCCGCTCCCGGGCTTCATGAAGGAGGCAGGTGCTGGACACACGGGAACGGCTCGAATCCATTCTCCGGCAGCGGATCGCCGTCCTCGACGGCTCGTGGGGCGTGCTGATCCAGAAGCAGGTGCGCGGGGAGGAGGCCTACCGCGGCGAGCGCTTCCGCGACCACCCGCGCGACGTCGCCGGCGATCCCGACCTGCTCAACCTCACGCGGCCCGAGATCGTGCGCGAGATCCACCGCTCGTACTTCGAGGCGGGCGCGGACATCGCGACGACGAACACCTTCACGGCGACGCGGATCGGGCAGGCCGATTACGGCCTCGAGGACGTCGCGGCGGAGATGGCGTACGAGGGTGCGCGGATCGCGCGCGCGGCCGCCGACGAGTTCGAGGGCTTCGTCGCGGGCTCGGTCGGGCCGCTCAACGTCGCCCTCTCGCTGTCCCCGCGCGTCGACGACCCCGCCTACCGCGCCGCGACCTTCGACGAGGTGGCGGCCGCGTACGAGGAGCAGATCCGGGCGCTCCGCGAAGGGGGCGTCGACCTGCTCCTGATCGAGACCGTCTTCGACACCCTCAACTGCAAGGCGGCGATCGCCGCGGCGCAGGACGCCGCACCGGACCTGCCGCTCTGGCTCTCGTTCACCGCCGTCGACCGGAGCGGCCGCAACCTGTCCGGCCAGACCGTCGAGGCGTTCTGGATCTCCGTCGAGCACGCCGCGCCGCTGATCGTCGGCGTCAACTGCTCGCTCGGCGCGGCGGAGATGCGGCCGTTCGTCGAGGATCTCGCCCAGATCGCCCCGACCTGGGTCGCCTCCCACCCGAACGCCGGGCTGCCCAACGCGCTCGGCGAGCACGACGAGCTGCCCGAGGACACGAGCCGCTACCTCGGCGAGTTCGCGCGTGACGGGCTCGTCAACGTCGTCGGCGGCTGTTGCGGAACCACGCCCGAGCATGTCCGCCGGATCGTCGAGGCGGTGGACGGCGTCCCGCCCCGGGTCGTCCCCGAGCCGCGGCACGCGACCCGCTTCAGCGGGCTCGAGCCGCTCGAGCTCCGCGGCGACTCGGGTTCGAACTTCACCATGATCGGCGAGAGGACGAACATCACGGGCTCGGCGCGCTTTCGCCGGCTCGTCGAGGCGGGGGACTTCCAGGCGGCGCTCGACGTCGCCCTCGAGCAGGTGCGCGGCGGCGCGAACCTCCTCGACGTGAACATGGACGCCGACCTGCTCGACGGCGAGCGGGCCATGACGACCTTCCTCAACCTCGTGGCGACGGAGCCGGAGGCGGCGAGGCTGCCGATCATGATCGACAGCTCCCGCTGGTCCGTGCTCGAGGCGGGGCTGAAGTGCATCCAGGGCAAGGGGGTCGTCAACTCCCTCTCGCTCAAGGAGGGCGAGGAGCCGTTCCTCCAGCAGGCGCGGCGGGTGCGTCGCTACGGGGCCGGTGTCGTCGTGATGGCGTTCGACGAGCAGGGGCAGGCCGAGACGGTCGAGCGCAAGGTCGCCATCTGCGAGCGCGCCTACCGGCTGCTCGTCGAGCAGGCCGGCTTCCCGCCGGAGGACCTCGTCTTCGACCCCAACGTCCTCGCGGTCGCGACCGGGATCGAGGAGCATCGCGGCTTCGCCCGGGCGTTCCTCGAGGCGCTGCCCCTGATCAAGGAGCGCTGCCCCGGAGCGCGGACGAGCGGCGGCGTCTCCAACCTCAGCTTCGCCTTCCGGGGCAACGACCTCGTGCGCGAGGCGATGCACTCCGCCTTCCTCTACCACGCGATCCGGGCCGGGCTCGACATGGGCATCGTCAACGCGGGCCAGCTCGCGGTCTACGAGGACGTCGAGCCGGAGCTGCTCGAGCTCGTCGAGGACGTGATCTTCGACCGGCGCCCCGACTCGACCGAGCGGCTCGTCGAGTACGCAGGACGCGTGCGCGGGGAGGGTACCCGGCGCGCGATCGACCTCTCGTGGCGGGAGGCGCCGGTCGAGAAGCGGCTCGAGCACGCGCTCGTGCACGGCGTCGTCGACTTCATCGAGGAGGACACCGAGGAGGCGCGGCAGCGGGCGGAGCGCCCCCTCGACGTGATCGAGGGGCCGCTGATGGCCGGCATGCAGGTCGTCGGCGACCTCTTCGGAGCCGGGAAGATGTTCCTGCCGCAGGTCGTGAAGAGCGCGCGCGCGATGAAGCGGGCGGTCGCCTATCTCGAGCCGTACCTGGAGGCCGAGCAGGCCGCATCCGGCGTGGGTGCCCGCGTCCGCGGCAAGGCGGTGCTCGCCACGGTGAAGGGCGACGTGCACGACATCGGCAAGAACATCGTGGGCGTCGTCCTCGGCTGCAACGACTACGACGTCGTCGACCTCGGCGTGATGGTGCCGGCGGAGCGGATCCTCGACACCGCGCTCGAGGAGGGGGCCGACGTCGTCGGGCTCTCGGGCCTGATCACGCCGTCGCTCGACCAGATGGTGGACGTGGCGCGGGAGATGGAGCGGCGGGGGCTGCAGCTGCCGCTCCTGATCGGCGGCGCCACGACCTCGCGGCAGCACACCGCGGTGCGCATCGCGCCCGCCTACTCACAGCCCGTCGTGCACGTCCTCGACGCCTCGCGGGTCGTCGGCGTCGTCTCCGCGCTCCTCGACTCCGAGCGGCGCGCGGTGCTCGACGCCGAGAACCGCGCCGAGCAGGAGCGGCTGCGCGAGCTGCACGCAGAGAAGGAGCGGCGGCCCCTGCTGCCGCTCGACCGGGCCCGCGCGAACCGGCAGCGCGTCGATTTCGCCGACCTGCCCGTGCCGGAGTTCACGGGGCGGCGGATCCTGGAGCCGGAGCTCGAGACGCTGCGCGAGTACGTCGACTGGCAGTTCTTCTTCCATGCCTGGGAGCTGAAGGGGCGCTTTCCGCAGATCCTCGACCAGCCGGCGGCGCGCGAGCTCTTCGACGACGCCCAGCGCCTGCTCGACCGGATCGTCGCGGAGCGGCTGCTCACCGCTCGCGGCGTCTTCGGCTTCTGGCCGGCGTCGTCCGACGGCGACGATATCGTTGTCCAGGATGACAACCGACAGACCCGCTTCTGCTTCCTGCGCCAGCAGGGCGACTACGGTGACTCGCGCCCGAACCGCTGCCTCGCCGACTACCTCGCTCCGGCAGGAGACCACCTCGGGGCGTTCGCGGTCACCGCCGGGATCGGCGCCGACGAGCTCGCCGCCCGCTTCGCCGCCGAGCACGACGACTACCACGCGATCATGGTCAAGGCGCTCGCCGACCGCTTCGCCGAGGCCTTCGCGGAGTACGTGCACGAGGTCGCGCGCCGGGCCTGGTACGAGGCGGGGCCGCAGCTCGCACCCGAACAACTGATTGCCGAGCGCTTCCGCGGCATCCGACCGGCTTTCGGCTATCCGGCCTGTCCGGACCACAGCGAGAAGCCGAAGCTGTTCGGCCTGCTCGGGGCCGGGGAGGTCGGGCTCGACCTCACCGAGACGTGCGCGATGACGCCGGCCGCGAGCGTGAGCGGGATCTATCTCGCGCACCCCGACGCGCGGTACTTCTCCGTGGGCCGGATCGGACGCGACCAGCTCGAGGACTACGCCGCGCGCAAGGGCGTGCCGGTGTCCGAGGCCGAGCGCTGGCTGCGGCCGAACCTGGCCGACGGAGGCGGCTCGGGCGGGCCGGGAGGCGGGTCGGAGAAGGTGTCCTCCGCCTCGTCGGTGCGCTGAGCTATTCTCGGTTCGGGCGCCGCGGGGGCGCCGATCTCGCATGCGGACGACCCTGAAGCGCGGAATCGGACGGGCCGAGGGCCCCAATGGCAATGGCCGGTCGGCGCTGCCGCCGCTGCTCGGGCCGATCGCGCGCTACCGGCAGCCGGGCCCGCCGGCGCGCTCCCTCGTCGCGCTCGTCGTCCGCGGCTTCGGCTGGTTCGTGCTCGCGGTCGCAGTCGCCGCCTCCGGCGTCGGCGGCGGCATCTACCTCTACACCCACGAGACCCTGGCGTCGATCGCACCGCACGACGTCGCGACGAAGCACGCCGCGCAGAAGCTCACGCTCCCCGCTCCGAACGGGACCGCGATCGCGCTCATCGCCGGCTACGACCACCGCGCCGGCACCGGCACGAACTCCTACGCGGGCTCGAACTCGGACACGCTCATGCTCGTCCGTGCCGATCCGACGAACCACACGCTCTCGCTGCTCTCGCTGCCCCGCGACCTGTACGTGCCGATCTACTGCAAGGGCGACACGGTCTACACGCAGGACCGGATCAACGCGGCCTGGGCGGTCTGCGGCGCGAACGGCGGCCCGTACGCGGCCGTGGACACGATGGAGCACCTGACGGGGCTGAAGATCAACTACCTGATCACGCTCGACTTCCGGGCGTTCAAGATGCTCGTCAACCGCCTCCACGGCGTGTACATGAACGTCGACCGGCGCTACTACAACCCGCCGCACCAGGGGTGGGCGCAGATCAACCTCCACCCGGGCTACCAGAAGCTCGACGGCGGCCAGGCGCTCTCCTACGTCCGCTTCCGGCACTTCGACTCCGACCTCTACCGCACCGGCCGCCAGCAGCTCTTCATCGAGGCGCTCAAGAGCCGGCTCCGCTCGAGCATCTCGCTCTCCAACGTGTTCTCGCTGCCGTCGCTGATCGGCGCCCTCAAGGGCAATCTCGAGATCGCGAAGGCGGGCGGCGGCGCGGTCACGACCCACGAGCTCCTCTCCTACCTCGGCCTCGCCTACCACCTGCCGGCGGGCCACCTCTTCCGCAACGCGATCCCGCTCGACCAGTTCCACTACTTCACGACCACCGCCGGCGCAGCGGTGGAGTCGGCGCCGCAGTCCGCGATCGACCAGACGGTGCACGAGTTCCTGAACCCGAACGTCCCGAGCGCGGGCACGGGGCCGGGGCAGGCGGGTGGGACGCAGCACGGCGCGAAGAAGCACCCGTTGGCGAAGAAGCGAATCTCCGTGCTCGTCCTCAACGCCGGCACCGTTGCGGGAGAAGCCTCGAACACCACGTACCTGCTCACGAAGCAGGGCTACGCGACGAAGACCCTGCCGGCGACGGTCCCTGCGAACGCTCCTGCCGAGACGAAGCAGACGACCGTCTACTACGACCCCGTGCAACCGAAGGCGAAGCAGGCGGCGCAGCAGCTCGAGCCGCTGTTCGGCTCGAACACCCGCATCGCCCAGATGACGACGGCGATCGCGCCGCTCGCGAAGCAGGCGGGCAACCCGCTCACGGTCGTCGCGGTGGGCACGAGCTTCGACGGCAAGCTCGTCGTCCCGGCGAAGGTCGAGCCGGCCAAGCTGCCGCCCCCGCAGGTGAGCGACGGCGTGAGCGTCGCCTCGGCGGCGGTCGGGCAGTACGCCGGCAAGGTGCACTTCCCGCTCATGGTGCCGCACCAGGTCGCCGCGGGCTCGCAGCTCTCCACGGACGAGGGGACGCGCCTGTTCCGGCCCCTCAAGGGCCGTCAGGAGCTCGCCTTGACCTTCACCATCCCGGGGACGGTCGAGTACTGGCAGGTCGAGGAGACGGACTGGAACTCGGCGCCGATCCTCGCCAGCCCGAGCTACCACATCAGGTATCACGGCGACACCCTCGACGTGTACACGACGTCCGGTGTGATCCAGATGATCGCCCTGCGGACGCCCAAGGCCACCTACATGGTGTTGAACACGATCCTCAACGAGCTCTCGAACTCGACGATGCTCGCGATCGCGAAGAGCCTCACGCCGATCGGGAAGTAACCTAGCGCCCATGGCCAGGATCGCGATCTTCGGCGCGGGCTACGTCGGCCTCGTCACCGGGGCCTGCTTCGCCGATCTGGGGCACGAGGTCGTCGTCCGCGACGTCCTGCCCGAGCGGATCGAGCGGCTCCGCGCGGGGGAGGTGCCGATCTACGAGCCGGGCCTCGAGGAGGTGCTCGAGCGGAACCGGGATCGCATCTCGTTCACGCTCGACGTGCGCGAGGCGGTCGACGGCGCGGAGTTCCTGTTCGTGGCGGTGGGCACGCCGCCGACCTACTCTGGCGACGCGGACCTGAGCTACGTCTGGTCGGTCGTGGACGGGCTGCCCGACGAGGTGGCCGGGCGGCCGGTCATGGTGATGAAGAGCACGGTGCCGGCCGGGACGGGTGAACGCGTGCGCGCGCGGCTCGACGCGCGCGGGCTCACGAACGTCGGCTACGTCTCGAATCCGGAATTCCTCGCCGAGGGCAGCGCGATCGCGGACTTCATGCGCCCGGACCGGATCGTCGTGGGCGCGTACGACCCTGCAGATGCGGACGCCGTCGTGCAGCTCCACTCCGGGATCGAGACCGAGATCGTCCGGAGCGACGTCGCCTCGGCCGAGCTCGTCAAGCTCGCCGCGAACGCCTTCCTCTCGACCCGGATCAGCTTCGTGAACGAGATCGCGAACGTCTGTGAGCTCGTCGGCGCCGACGTCGTCGACGTCGCGCGGGGCGTCGGCCTCGACCACCGCCTGGGGCCGCACTTCCTGCAGGCGGGGATCGGCTTCGGCGGCTCGTGCTTCCCGAAGGACGTGACGGCGCTCAAGCAGCTCGCCGGCAACTCCGGCTATCCGTTCCTGCTCCTGCAGGCGGTGTGGGAGGTGAACGAGCTGCAGAAGCGGCGCGTGGTGCAGAAGCTCCAACACCGGCTCGGCGGCCTGCGCGGCCGCACGGTCGCGCTCCTCGGGCTCGCCTTCAAGCCGAACACCGACGACATGCGCGAGGCGCCGAGCCGCGTGATCGCGGCGCGGCTGCTCGCCGAGGGAGCGGAGGTGCGGGCCTGGGATCCCGTCGCGCAGCCGGACGACCTGCACGGCGTCGAGATCTGCGACTCGGTGCTCGAAGCGGTGCGCGGCGTGGACGCGGCGGTGATCGTGACCGAGTGGCCGGAGCTGCGCGACCTCCCCACCGCCGAGGTGCGAGAGGCGATGGCCCGCCCGCTCATCGTCGACGGCCGCAACCTCCTCGACCCGGCGGCGGCGGCAGCGGCCGGCTTCGAGTACGAAGGGATCGGCCGGCCGACGCGCTCGGCCCCCGGGGGGCTGAACGGGAAGCCGCAGCCGGCGCCGGATCGGGAGCTGCAGGACTGATGGAGGCACTCCTCCTTGCGGGCGGCAAGGCGGAGCGACTAGGCGACGCGGCGCAGGGGCTGCCGAAGCCGCTCGTGCCCGTTGCCGGCTTCCCGCTCGCCGAGTACGCGGTCGCGCGGCTCGTCGGCAGCGGCGTCTCGCGCGTGATCGTCGCCTGCCGGGCCGGCGACGAGGACGCCTTCGTCAACGCGCTGAGCGGTCTCGGCGCCGAGATCGTGGCGGTGGGGGAGGAGGAGCCGCTCGGGCGCGGAGGGGGCCTGCGGCTGGCCGCGGCGGAGCGGCGCGAGGAGGGGCCGGTGCTCGCCCTCAACGGCGACGAGCTCCTCGACGTCGACTTCCGCGCGCTCGCCGCCGAGCACGCCGAGAGCGGTGCCGCGGCGACCGTCGTCGTCGCCCAGGTGCGCTCGCCGTTCGGCGTCGTCGAGGTGGAGGAGGACGGGACGATCAGCGGCTTCCGCGAGGCGCCGCTGCTCGACCACTGGGTCAACTCCGGCGTCTACGTCCTCGGTGAGGAGGCGCTCGCGCTCCTGCCCGAGCGCGGCGACCACGAGCAGTCGACGTTCCCGCAGCTCGCCGAGGAGCGGCGCCTGCATGCGCATCGCCATCGCGGCGTCTGGCTGACGGTGAACACCCCGAAGGATCTCCGCCGCGCGAACGAGTTCATGGCGGAGCACCCCGACTGGCGTCCCCGCAGGCGCGCGTGATGCTCGACAGCCCGAACTACGGCTCGCTCGACCGCTTCTCCTTCGAGCCGCGTCGCGTGGAGAAGCCGTGGGGCTGGGAGCTGATCTGGGCGCATGCCGACGCGTACGTGGGCAAGGTGCTGTTCGTCCGGGCGGGGGAGTCGCTCTCGCTCCAGTTCCACCGGGAGAAGGACGAGAGCTGGTACGTGCAGAGCGGCCGTGCGCGGCTCGAGCTCGGCGCTGTCGGCCAGGAGGCGCTCGACGAGGAGGTCGTCACCGCGGGAGCCTGCTTCCGCTTCCGGGCCGGAACGGTGCATCGCGTGACCGCCCTGGAGGACACGACCATCCTCGAGGTCTCGACGCCGCACCTCGACGACGTCGTGCGGCTCGAGGACCGGTACGGGCGTGAGGGCACCAGCAAGCCCTGACCGGATCCTCCGCTGGGACGGCTGCGTCAACGTCCGCGACCTCGGCGGGCTGCCGCTGGCCGACGGCGGCGAGACCGCGTACCGCGTCGTCGTGCGGGCCGACCGGCTGCCGGGCCTGAGCGAGGCGGGCCGGCGGGCTCTCGTCGACTACGGCGTCTCGCTCGTGGTCGACCTCCGCGCAGAGCGCGAGCGGGACGAGCTGCCGCTCCCCGTGCCGGTGCAGTGCGAGCCGATGGATCCACGCGAGGCGGTCGCGGCCTGGGAATGGCCCTCGATGCGCGAGGCGTACCTCGCGCTCGCGGACCGCTTCCGCGGCGAGCTCGCCCGGGCGTTGACGCTGCTCGGGCAGGCGGAGCCTCCGGCGGTCGTCCACTGCGTCGGCGGCCGTGACCGCACCGGCATCGCCTGCGGGATGGCGCTCTGGCTCGCGGGCGTCGAGCCGGACGTGATCGCCGCCGACCACGCGCTGAGCGACGAGAGCTGGGCGCCGTTCAACGGGGCGTGGCTGGCCGAGGCGGGGGACGACGCGGAGCGCGAGCGGCGGCGACGGGTCACGCGACCCGCCGGCCGGACGCTCGCCGACGTGCTCGAGGAGATCGAGGAGCGGGAGGGCATCCGGCGGTTTCTCGTCGGAGCGGGCGCGGACGGGGCGGCCCTCGACCGGCTCGTCGCACGGCTGCGGGGCGAGGCGTGAGTCTCGAGGAGCAGTACCGCACCGACGCGAACCTCAACGCGCGGATCGCGCTCCACGCTCGCTTCTCGACGAACCCGGGCTGGTCGCGGTGGCTCTTCGAGCGTGAGGCGCCGCCGCCGGGCGGGCGCGTGCTCGAGCTTGGCTGCGGCCCCGCGACGACCCTCTGGGGCGCGAACCTCGAGCGGATCGACCCGAGCTGGCGGCTGACGCTCACCGACTTCTCGCCCGGGATGATCGAGGCGGCTCGTGCGGTGCTCGGCGCCCGAGCGGAGTACGTCGTCGCTGATGCACAGGAGCTGCCGTTTGCCGACGAGTCCTTCGACGTCGTGCTCGCAAACCACATGCTCTACCACGTCCCCGACCGGCCGAGAGCGTTCCTGGAGATCCGGCGTGTCCTCGCGTCCGGCGGCGTCTGCCACGCGTCGACGAACGGCGAGGGACATCTCAGGGAGCTGGGCGAGCTCGCGTCCGGCTGGTGGGCGTTCGCGGAGCATGTCGAGGCCTTCGGGCTCGAGAGCGGCCCGGCGCAGCTCGAGCCGTTCTTTGCCGACGTCCGCGTGGAACGCTATCCCGACGACCTCGCGGTGACGGAGGTGGAGCCCGTGCTGGCCTTCCTCCGTTCGAGCCGCTACTACGACGGGCGCGCCCTCGGCGAGGAGCGGGCCGCGGTCGAAGCGGCCATCGCGCGTGACGGCGTCTTCTTCATCCACAAGTCGCAGGGCCTGATCAGCTGCCGCAAGCCTTGACACGATTGTGTTAGGGTTTTCGACCGATGGACGGCTTCACCGTTGGTCATGCCGCCGCTCGCACGGGCTGGTCGGCGCGCATGCTCCGTTACCTCGAGCAAGCTGGTCTCGTCGTCCCGCCTCGCAGCCCCGCCGGCTACCGGCGCTACGGGCTGCGTGAGCTGAACCAGCTCCGCTCGCTCGCGGAGCTGCGCAGCCGCTTCGACCTCGGCATCGGGGACGTGGCGTTCGCCGCCCGGCTCCGTCGCGAGCCGGAGCTGCGGGAAGCGCTCGACGGCTGGCTCGCCGGCGTGGACGACCAGGCCTGGATCGAGTGGGAGCAGCGGAAGCATGAACGACTCCTCGCGGCATAGACGAAAGGAATCCATGGCAGCGACGCAGCGCTACGACGTGAAGGATCTCGCCCTCGCGGAGGAGGGCAAGCGGCGGATCGAGTGGGCCGACCGGCAGATGCCGGTGCTCGCGGCGATCCGGGAGCGGTTCGAGCGCGAGCAGCCGCTCGCCGGCTACCGCATCTCCGCGTGCCTGCACGTGACGACCGAGACCGCCAACCTCATGCGGACGCTCAAGGCGGGGGGCGCGGACGTCGTGCTCTGCGCCTCGAACCCGCTCTCGACGCAGGACGACGTCGCGGCGGCGCTCGTCGCCGAGTACGACATCTCCGCCTTCGCGATCAAGGGCGAGGACAACGACACGTACTACGCCCACATCGAGGCGGCCGTCGACCACAAGCCGCACTTCACGATGGACGACGGCGCCGACGTGATCGGGGTGCTCCACTCGGCGCGGCGCGAGCAGCTCGGCGAGATCATCGCCGGCACCGAGGAGACGACGACCGGCGTGATCCGGCTCAAGGCGCTCGAGGCGGAAGGGAAGCTCGGCTTCCCGATCGTCGCCGTCAACGAGGCGATGACGAAGCACATGTTCGACAACCGCTACGGCACCGGCCAGTCGACGATCGACGGGATCATCCGCGCGACGAACGTCCTCCTCGCCGGCAAGCGGTTCGTCGTCTGCGGCTACGGCTGGGTCGGGCGCGGCGTCGCTTCGCGGGCGCGCGGGATGGGCGCCCACGTGATCATCACCGAGGTCGATCCGCTCAAGGCGCTCGAGGCGTCGATGGACGGCTTCGAGGTGCTGCCGCTCGAGCGGGCGGCGGAGGTCGGCGACATGTTCTGCACGGCGACCGGCGACAAGCACGTGATCGCCCGGGCCCACATGGAGCGGATGAAGGACGGCGCGATCCTCGCCAACACCGGCCACTTCAACGTCGAGATCGAGATCCCGGCGCTGCGCGAGATGGCGGTCGAGACGAAGAAGGCGCGGGAGTTCGTCGAGGAGTTCACCCTCGCCGACGGGCGGCGGCTGTATCTCGTCGCGGACGGCCGGCTCGTCAACCTGTCGGCCGCGGAGGGGCATCCCGCCCTCGTGATGGACATGTCCTTCGCGAACCAGGCTCTCTCGCTCGAGTACGCCTCGCAGCACGCGGGCGAGCTCGACCGCAAGGTCTATCCGGTGCCGCCGGAGATCGACGCCGAGATCGCACGCCTCAAGCTCGCGACGATGGGTGTCGAGATCGACCGCCTCACGGAGGAGCAGGCGAAGTACCTCGCCTCGTGGGACGAGGGCACCTGAGCCGAGAGACACCACCCGTACAGACACGTCCGGAACCAGGTTCCGGACGTGTCTGTCTTGGCCGGTACCCGGCGGCGGGTGGAGCTTGCCGCCGTGCTTTCGCCGGGCTGCGGGCCGCTTCGGACATGTCCTGGTATCTGATACCGGGGCATGTCCTCTCCGGCCATGGCTGAGCTCGAGCCCGAGCAGATCGTCCGGCTGGAGGAGGACGGGCCGGCCGTCGTGCTGCTCGACCAGCGGCTGCTGCCGCACGACGTGGTCGAGGTGCGGTGCGCGTCGGCGGCCGAGCTGGCCGAGGCGATCCGGGCGATGGTCGTCCGCGGCGCGCCCGCGATCGGCGTCGCCGCCGCCTACGGCATGGCGCTCGCCGCGCTGCGCGGCGACGATCTCGAGGAGGCCGAGCGCGTCCTGGCCGCCTCGCGTCCGACGGCGGTCAACCTCCCGTGGGCGCTCGCGGCGATGCGGGACGAGCCGACGCCGGAGCGGGCGAGGGCGCTGCACGAGGAGGAGGTCGACCGCTGCCGGAGGATGGCCGTCCACGCGGCGGAGCTCTTCACGCCCGGCACGCGCGCCCTCACGCACTGCAATGCGGGCGGCCTCGCCACCGCCGGCTACGGCTCCGCCGTGGGTGCCCTGCGCGCGGCCGCGGAGCAGGGCCTCCTCGAGCGGGTGCTCGTCGACGAGACGCGACCGCTCCTGCAGGGCGCCCGCCTCACCGCCTGGGAGCTCGAGCAGGCGGGCATTCCCCATACGGTCATCGCCGACTCCGCCGCCGGCGCGCTCATGGCGCACGGCGAGGTCG
This sequence comes from uncultured Gaiellales bacterium, assembly GCA_964602945.1. GTDB lineage: Bacteria > Actinomycetota > Thermoleophilia > Gaiellales > Gaiellaceae > Palsa-739. The sequence goes on along the minus strand of CAZRTE010000047.1, from coordinate 3,503 downwards.
ATCTCGTCGTCACCGGCGCAGACCGGATCGCCGCGAACGGGGACACGGCGAACAAGATCGGGACATACTCCCTCGCGGTGCTCGCCGCTCACCACGGAATCCCGCTCTACGTCGTCGCTCCGAGCTCGACCGTCGACCTCGCGATCGCCGACGGCTCCGCGATCCCGATCGAGGAGCGCGACCCGGCCGAGGTCAGCGAACGCTTCCCGGCGCGCAACCCCGCCTTCGACGTGACGCCCGCAGCGTTGATCGGGGCGATCGTCACCGAGCGCGGCATCCACCGTCCGCCGTACGGGGAGTCGCTCCGTTGAAATGCGTCATCCTCGCGGCGGGCTACGCCACCCGGCTGCGGCCGCTCACCGCGGACCGGCCGAAGCACCTCCTCCCGGTCGGCGGCCGCCACATGCTCGAGTGGGTGCTCGACCGCATTCGCGAGATCGAGGAGGTCGACGCGATCCACCTCGTCACGAACCGCCGCTTCGCGGCCGTCTTCGCGCGCTGGGCCGAGCCGCACGAGATCGAGGTCCACGACGACGGCACGAGCTCGAACGGCGACCGGCTCGGCGCCGTCGGCGACCTCCAGCTCGCGATCGACGTGGCGAAGCTCGAGGACGAGGAGCTGCTCGTCCTCGCCGGCGACAACCTGTTCGAGTTCTCGCTGCCCGACTACGTCGCCTGGTGGCGGGGCAGGCCACAGCCGGCGAGCGCGGTGCCGCTCCACGACATCGGGGACATCGAGCTCGCGACGCACTACGGCATCGCGGCGACCGACTCCGAGGGGCGGATCGTCCGGTTCGTCGAGAAGCCGAGCGAGCCGCCTTCGACGCTTGCCTCGACGCTCATCTACCTCCTGCCGCCCGAGCACGTGCGTCTCGTCCGCGGCTACCTCGAGGAGGGCAAGAGCGCGGACAACGCCGGCAGCTTCCTCGGCTGGCTCGCCGCGCGCGAGCCCGTGTACGGCTACCGCTTCGAGGGCGGCTGGTACGACATCGGGAGCTACAACCAGCTGCTCGAGGCCGACAACCGGCTGCGGCGCCGCAGCGGTCTGCCGGAGCGCGAGTCGTACAGCCTCGACTGAGCCTGCACGGACACGGCACACTCCGCCGTCTAGCGTCGCGTCATGCGAGCGCTGGACCTGCTCCTGCCGCAACGCTGCGTCGTCTGTCGCCGCAGCGGGAGCCAGCTCTGCGGCGACTGCCGTGACGGCCTGCCGCGCCTCGCGCCTCCGCTGTGCGCGCGCTGCGGCGCGCCGACCACGTGGCCGGTCGAGCGCTGCCGCGAATGTGCGGGACGCAGGCTCGCCTTCGCGAGCGCCCGCTCCGCCTGCGGCTACGACGAAGCCGCCCGGCGTGTCGTCCACGCGTGGAAGGAACGGGGGCTGCGGCGTCTTGCGGCCGAGGCCGCCGGTCTCGTCGCGGAGCGGCTGCCTCCGCCTGCCGCCGAGGCGCTCACCTTCGTCCCGGCCGAGCGCGGGCGCCGGCTCGAGCGGGGTCACAACCCGGCGGAGGGTCTCGCGCGCGAGCTCGCCGCCCTGTGGGAGCTGCCCTGCCTGCCGCTGCTCGAGCGCACGCGCGGCGGGCGCCAGCGCGGCAGCTCGGCGTCCGAGCGCCGCAGCGTGCGGGGGGCGTTCCGGGCGACCGCGCCGGCACCGCGCAACGTCGCGGTGATCGACGACGTCTACACGACGGGCGCCACCGCCTCGGCCGCCGCGACCGTCCTCCGCGCGAGGGGCGCGCGGCGGGTCGAGACCATCGCATTCTCCCGCGCACTGCGTCGCGGCTAGCTGCGGATGCGGTTGGGTACGGCAGGGGTAAGGTTAGGTCGGGTGGCATAGCCAGCGACACAGGAGGCTCCAATGCAGCTTCACGTCAAGGGCAAGAACCTCGAGGTGAACGAGTCTCTCCGGAGCTACACGGAGCGCAAGCTCCGCAAGCTCGACCGGCGTCTCAACGACTCGACGCGTGTCGAGGTCGAGCTCGCCGTCGAGCGGAACCCGTCGATCGCCGACTCGCAGGTCGCCGAGGCCACCGTCCACGTCAAGGGACAGACGCTGCGGGCCCGCGAGGCGGCGCGTGACATGAAGGCGGCCATCGACGAGCTCGCCGACAAACTCGTCCGCCAGGTCACGGACGTCCACGACAAGCGCGTCCGCGGCCGGAAGCGCGTGGAGGAGCCGGAGACCGGGCCCGGGAACAGCGAGATCTGAGGCGGGTGGCGCTTCTCCGCAGGAAGAAGGCCGACGAGCAGCTCCTGCGCGAGGCCGGTCTCGGACGAATCGAGCTCCAGCAGACGCCGCTGCTCGAACGGCTGGGCGTTCCGACCGGCAGGTCGGTGGGCGCCGCCGAGTGGGACGCGTCGGTGACGGCGGCGGCGCCGGGCCTCGCCGGGGACCGGATCGTGTTCACGACGCTCCCCGGCGGTGACGTGCTCGTCGACGAGGCGCGGGGCGACGCCGACGTCTCGGCGCTCGTGGCCGCGGTCGAGCGGGAGCTCGCGCCGCCGTACCGCGCCATGGCGGGACGGCAGCACGGCGACCTGTGGGCGGTGCTCGCGCAGCGCATCGAGGTCGAGCGGATCGCGTGGGCGCACGGCGACAGCCTCGAGCTGTCGCGCAAGGACTCGTGGCAGGAGCTGCGGGTCGACGGCGAGCCGACCACGGCGCGGGCTCCGGCTCTCGAGCGGCTCGGCGAGCGTGCCGGGCCCGATTTCTTCGTCAAGGCCGAGCGGCTCGACGGCGAGCTCTGGGAGGTCCGGGTCAGCGTCCTGTAGGCCGCTACCCTTGCCCTGTGTCCGGGACGCGGCAACATCCACCGAAGAGGCACTAGTGGAGATCGGCAACCTCGAGAAGGCTCTCCGCCTCGGCGAGGGACGGCGTCTGAGGCGGTTGCGCGAGCAGGCCGCGTACATCACCTCCCTCGAGCCCGAGTTCGAGCAGCTCTCCGCCTCCGAGCTCGCCGGCAAGACGACGGAGTTCCGGCAGCGGCTCGAGAACGGCGAGCAGCTCGACGACCTCGTCTTCGAGGCGTTCGCAGCGGTGCGCGAGGCGCGCAAGCGCGCGTCGAACCAGCGGATGTTCGACGTCCAGCTCATGGGCGGGATCGTCCTCCACGAGGGCGACATCGCGGAGATGAAGACCGGTGAGGGGAAGACGTTCGTCGCGAGCCTCGCCCTCTACCTCAACGGCCTCGCCGGCCGCGGCGCGCACCTCGTCACGGTCAACGACTACCTCGCCCAGCGCGACGCCGAGTGGAACCGCCCCGTCTTCGAGTCGCTCGGCATGACGGTCTCCTTCATCGAGAACATGCAGGCGTTCGACGAGAAGAAGGGCGCCTACCTCGCGGACGTCACGTACGGGACGAACTCGGAGTTCGGGTTCGACTACCTCCGCGACAACATGTCCGTGTCGATCGACGGGCTCGTCCAGCGCGGCCATGCCTACGCGATCGTCGACGAGGTGGACTCGATCCTCATCGACGAGGCGCGGACGCCGCTCATCATCTCCG
>CAZRTE010000046.1:0-20531 GCA_964602945.1 uncultured Gaiellales bacterium | reverse complement strand
AACGCTACGCGTTCCCGCCGCATCGCCGGAACCTCACCGAAGGGCGCAGTCCTACTTCGACGCTCCGGCCGAGCCGCTGATCCGATCCGCCCGGACGAGAGGACGCTCGACCAGGCGAGCGAACTAGCCCCTGATGGTGAGCGGTCTTCGGCGGGAGAGCCCGCGAAGATCCATGTCAAGAAGATACCGCGCGCCCGAGTCTCATTCCGGAACTCGGCGGGGCGACGACTCGGTGCCAGGAAGACGTCCTGTGGGCTCGGCTGATCCCGCCTCGAGACTCGACGAACGAGCGTCAGTGTCCCGCGGCCACGATCGCCAGGGCGATGGAGAGCACCATGCCCTGGTGGAACGCGACGAGGATGCCGGGGCTCTTCGGCTCGAGGTTCACCGCGTGGAAGAGCAGGAAGCCCACCGACACCTGTGCGACCGCGAGATAGAAGGCGACGGGGAACTCCGGCATCAGCCACCCCAGGGTGGCGACGACCGAGAGCGCGGCGAGCAGGTGCACGATCAGGACGAGCTGCGAGGGGCGGCGCGGCCAGGTGAAGGCTCCGATGGGCCGGCCGAAGCCCCGCTGGCCGGTGGTCATGCCCCCCAGGAACACGGTCAGCAGGAGCGCGTGGAGAGCGGCCGTCGTGCCGAGGTACGACCAGAACTCGACTCCGGGTAGGTAGAGCGTGCTCAGGTAGCAGAGGAACACGCCGTAGGCGAGCAGACCGTGGACGCCGTGCACGACGGAGGGCAGCCGGCCGGAGAGCACGTGGAGCGTCCCTATGCCCAGCAGGGCCGTGAGGACGATCAGCACCAGGCCGTTGATCGTGGCGGAGCCGGGCGCGAGGACCACGAGCACCACGCCGATCGTCCCGACGAGCGTGGCCACGATCCGGTGCGCCGCCTCCGGGTCGCCCTCGATCATCAGCACCACGATGTTGCGGGTGTAGGGCCAGCGCGTGCCCAGCGAGAGTCCGAAGCCGAAGCCCTCGACGAAGCTGCCGAGCAGGATCAGGATCGCCGCGAGTCCCGTCTCCGCCAGGTACATGCCGCTGACGACGGCGGCCTTGCCGGTTGCCGAGGTCGTGAGGCCGCGCACGATGCCCGCGACGACGGCGGCCACGATGAAGCCGGTGATCAGCAGCCTGACGAGCCGCACCATGGGCGTCAGCTCGCCCTCCACCGCGGAAGAGGCGGGCGTCAGGCGGGCGTCGGGCTCGCCGGTCGCCGTCTCCGGGACGCCGGGGGGTGGCATGTCCTCCGCTCAGAGCTCCTGGTAGCCGTACGTGCGGCCGTGCTCCACGTCCCCGACGACCAGCCGGTCGACGATCTTCGCGGCCACGACCTCCGGAGCGACCAGCCGCCCCTCGCGCTCGAAGCCCTGGAACAGCTCGACGCTGGGAAAGACCTCCGGCGACTGTGAGCGCGCGGCGGTCTGCATGTCGGTGTCGATCACGCCCGGACGCACGGTGATCGCGCGAAAGCGCGGGTCCTGCCGCTCGGCGGCGAGGACGCGGGTCAGCATCTCGATGCCGGCCTTGGCCACGCAGTACACGGCGCTCCCGGGCAGCGCGTGCTCCGCCGCGCCCGACGAGACGTTGACGATCCGTGTCGTCGTCCCGCCGTCGGCGAAGACGCGGCAGAACAGGCTCGCCAGCGTCACGGGGGCCACCGCATCGACGGCCAGGGCCCGGGCGATCGGGCCGGACTCGAGCCGCCCGAGCGTGCCGACGGGCTCCACCGTCGCCGCGTTGTTCAGGAGGCAGACGGATGCCGGGCGGCGCGACTCGATCTCCCGGAAGGCCGGCTCGAGCGCGGCATCAAGACCTGCCGGGTCGGCGAGGTCGAGCTGCACGAACCGGTACCGGTCCCCGGCCAGCGCGGCGTTGTCGCCGCGGCCGATGCCGAGGACGGTGAAGCGACGCCTGAGCAGCTCTCCGGCGAGAGCGGCGCCGAGACCGCGCGAGACGCCCGTGACGATCGCCGCGCGCTCGCCGGAGCCGGAGGGAAGGATCTCGCGCATCGGTCCATTGTCGCCGGTCTAGAGTCGGGTGCGTGGGTGAGCTACGGGAGGCCTGGGAGGAGAACGCCGCGGCGTGGGTGCGCTGGGCGCGCGAGCCCGGCCACGACAGCTACTGGCGCTTCCACCGCGATCTCTTCCTCGAGCTCGTTCCGGAGCCGTCGGGACGGACGCTCGACCTCGGGTGCGGCGAGGGGCGGCTCGCCCGCGACCTCGCCTCGCTCGGCCACGACATCGTGGGCGTCGACGCGTCGCCCACGCTGATCGCGGCGGCGCGGGAGGCCGCCCCCGAGATGGAGCTGCACGTCACCGATGCGGCTGCGTTGCCCTTCGCGGATGCGTCGTTCGGTCTCGTGGTCGCCTTCATGTCCCTCCAGGACGTCGACGACCTCGCGGGAGCGATCCGCGAGACCACCCGTGTGCTCGCGCGCGGCGGAAGGCTCTGCCTCGCGATCGTCCATCCGCTCGGCTCCGCAGGCTCGTTCACCGAGCGCCAGGCCGCCGCCCCCTTCGTGATCGAGGGCTCATACCTCGGCGAGGCGACCACCGACGCCACGTTCGAGCGTGACGGCCTCACCATGCGCTTCGTGAGCCGGCACCGGCCGCTGCAGGCGTACACGGAGGCGCTCGCCGCGAACGGGCTGCTCGTGGAGCGGCTGCGCGAGCCGGCGCTGCCCGAGGCCGGCTTCAACGGTGAGCCCGGCAGGCGCTGGCAGCGGATCCCGCTCTTCCTCCACCTGCGGGCCGTGAAGCCCGCCGGCTAGACCAGGGCCACGGCCTCGATCTCGACGAGGGCCCCGGAGGGAAGCTGGGCCACCTCGACCGTCGCGCGGGCCGGCGGCCGGTCGCCGACGTGCTTCGCGTAGACGGAGTTCATCGCCTGGAAGTCCTCGAGATGCTGGAGGAACACGGTCGTCTTCACGAGCCGGTCGAGCCCGCTCCCGGCCGCCTCGAGGATCGCCTTCAGGTTCGCGAAGACCTGCTCCGTCTGCTCCTCGATGCCGCCGCCGATCGCGCTGTCGCCCGGCTTCAGGCCGAGCTGCCCGGAGACGAAGACGAAGCCGCCCGCGACGGTCGCCTGCGAGTACGGCGCGCCCTGGAAGGGCGCGGGCGCCGCTTCCGTGCGCACGATCTGCTTCTCGCTCACTCGTGCACCTCCTGTCGCTCGCAGGCCTGCGCCAGCGCGGCGCCCAGCCCCTTGAAGATCGCCTCGAGCACGTGCCCGCTGTCCGTCCCGTTGAGGAGCCGCACGTGCAGGACGAGCCCGGCCCGCTCGGCCAGGACGTCGAGGAAGCGGCGGGCGACGTCGGTGCTGAGACCGCCGATGCGTGCCTCCGTGAGATCGACGTTCGTGACGACGAGCGGGTCGTCGCTCGTCTCGAGCACGACGTACGCGAGAGCTTCCGCGGACGTGAGCGCCCCTGCGCCGTAGCCGCGGGCCCCCTCGGCGCGCAGCGGAGCGGCGAGCGCCTGACCGAAGGCGGCCGCCGCGGCGTCCACCTCCGCCTCCGCGTCTCCGGGCTCGATGTCGAGGACGAGGTCGAAGCGGGCCACTTCGGCGAGGCGCGCGAGCAGTCCGTTGAGCACGGGCAGGCCCGTCTGGACGGTCGCCTCGCCGTGCCCGTACGGGTTGATCCGAACCCCTGCCGCCGCCGGCTCGCTCATCTCCTGCGGAGCCTAGCTCCGCCTCCGGGGCGATCGCTATGCGTCGACGCGCTCGATCTGCGCGCCGAGGGCGCGCAGCCGCTCGTCGATCCGCTCATAGCCCCGGTCGATCTCGGCGACGTTCCCGATCACCGACTGGCCCTGCGCGCAGAGGGCGGCGATGAGCATCGCCATGCCGGCGCGGATGTCGGGGCTCGTCAAGCGCTGCCCGTACAGCCGGGACGGGCCGCTCACGACGACGCGGTGCGGATCGCAGACGATGATCCTCGCGCCCATCGAGACGAGCTTGTCGACGAAGAACAGGCGGTTCTCGAACATCTTCTCGAAGACGAGCACCGTCCCCCACCCCTGCGTCGCGACCGCGACGGCGATCGAGGTGAGGTCGGCCGGGAACGCCGGCCAGGGGCCGTCCTCGATCTTCGGCACCTGGTCGCCGAGGTCGTTCTGGATCACGAGCTCCTGGTGCGGGGGTACGCGCAGCCAGTCGTCGCCGAGCTCCACCTCGACCCCGAGACGCTGGAACGCGCCGAGGATCGAGGCGAGGTCGCGGGGCTCGACCCCTTCGATCGTGAGGTCGCTGTCGGTGACCGCGGCGAGCCCGATGAAGCTGCCGACCTCGATGTGCTCCGGTCCGATCTCCCACTCGCCGCCGCGCAGCCGCTCGACGCCGCGAATGCGGAGGAGGTTCGACTCGATTCCGTCGATCTCCGCCCCGAGCGAGACGAGGAAGCGGCAGAGATCCTGGACGTGCGGCTCGCAGGCGGCGTTCGCGAGCATCGTCTCGCCGGGGGTGAGGACGGCGGCCATGAGCGCGTTCTCGGTCGCCATCACGCTCGCCTCGTCGAGGAAGATGTCGGCGCTGCGCAGGCCGTCGGTCTCCATCTCGTAGCGGCGTCCGACCTCGACCCGGACGCCGAGCTCCTCGAGCGCGTGGATGTGCGGATCGAGGCGGCGGCGGCCGATCACGTCGCCGCCCGGCGGCGGCACGCTCGCGCGGCCGAGGCGGGCGAGCAGCGGGCCGGCGAGCAGGAACGAGGCCCGGATCCGCTCGGCCAGCACGGCGTCGACCTCGTGCGCGGCGAGCCCGCGCGGGTCGACGCGCGCCTCGTTCGGCCCCGTCCACTCGGCACTCGCACCGGTGGCGGCGATGAGCTCGAGCATCGTCTCGACGTCGCGGATCCGCGGCACGTTCGAGAGCGTCACGGGCTCGTCGGCGAGGAGGCACGCCGCGAGGATCGGCAGTGCTCCGTTCTTGTTCCCCGAGGCGCGGATCCGGCCGTTGAGCGGGTTTCCACCCTCGATGACGAGGGCCTGCGGGGCCGTCGCGACGGACATGAGGGGGCTAGGATAGCCAGGCTTTGGAGCTCACCCGCGAGCGTGCCTGGGAGACGCTGACCCGCTACACGAAGAGCGAGTCGCTGCTGCGGCATGCCCTCGCCGTGGAGGCTTCGGTCGCGGCCTACGCGCGCCAGCTCGGCGGCGACGAGGAGCTCTGGCGGGTGGCCGCGCTCCTCCACGACTTCGACTACGAGATGCACCCCACCCTCGACAAGCATCCGCAGGACGGCGCGCCGCTCCTGCGCGAGGAGGGCTATCCCGAGGAGATCGTCGAGACGGTTCTCTCCCACGCAGAGCATCTCGGGCTGCCGCGGGACACGCCGCTCAAGAAGGCGCTCTTCGCCTGCGACGAGCTCAGCGGCTTCGTCCACGCCTGCGCCCTCGTCCGTCCGACGGGGCTCGAGGGACTCGAGCCGAAGTCCGTGCGGAAGAAGCTCAAGCAGCCGTCCTTCGCCTCCGGCGTCCACCGGGAGGACGTGTACAAGGGGGCCGAGGAGCTCGGCGTCGACCTCGACGAGCACATCCGCGCGGTCGTCGACGCGCTGAAGCCGATCGCCTCGGAGCTCGGCCTGCCGGCAGCTCCGTAGCCGAGTCCCAGTCGCCTCACAGCCCGTTCACAGGGCGCCACGGTTGGATCGGAGGCATGGATCGCCTCCGCCGCCTCGACGTCGTCGTCGCCGTCGCCGCGTTCGTGGCGTTGTGCGTGGCCGTGCTCACCCGGGCCACGGCGCTGCTCGAGCCCGACGACCTCGCCTACCGTGCCTCGATCGTCGCGCTGTCGCACGGGCACCTGACCCTCTCGACCGCCGAGTACCAGGCACTCGCGCAGAAGCTCGGCTCGATCGCGCAGTGGGTGCAGCTCCCGAACGGGCGCTGGATCAGCGAGAAGAACCCGGGCTACCCGTTCTTCGCCCTGCCGTTCCAGCTCGTCGGCGCGCTGCGGCTGGCGCCGCTCTTCTACGGCGGCCTCGCCTGCGTCGGCCTCTTCTTCGGCGCGCGCCGCTGGCTCGGGCGTCTCGGCGGAGCGTGGGCGGTCGTCCTGTACTGCTCCTCCGGCGCCGCGCTCGTCTTCGCGTGGCGCGCGACGATGCCGACCTTCACCGACGCGTCCCTCGTGGCCGCGGGGGTCGGCGCCCTCCTCTGGACGTTCCTCGCCACCGACGCCTCGGCGCGCCGGCGCACGATCGTCGGGCTGCTCGGCTTCCTCGCCATCGAGGGCGCCACGTTCATCCGCTACACGGACGGCGTCGCCCTCCTCGTCGCGGGCGCAGCGGCGCTGCTCGTCGCGCGCCGCACCGGGATCGGGCGCGCCACCCTCGCCGTCTGGGGAGCGAGCGTCGCCGCCTTCTGCGGCCTCGTCGCGGCCTTCGACGCAGCCGTCTACGGCGGTGTCTTCGAGACCGGCTACCGGGCCGGCGAGATCACCTTCGCCCTCGGCGCCGTCATCCCGAACATCGAGGAGATGCCCCGCCATCTCGTGTGGTCGATGCCGCTGCTCGTGGTCGCGCTCGGCGGAGCCGTCTGGATCGGCGTCAGGTTCGTGCGGCAGCGGCCGGGCGCACGCGTCGACGCGGCGGTCGGTGCGGCCCTGCTCGCTCTCTGGCTCGGCATCTACGGCCTCTATGCCGCCTATACGTGGACGGTGCAGGCGGGCGCGCGCGGGCCTGCGAACGCCGCCGCGGACGTGCACCTCATCCGCTTCTACGTCCCCGCGCTGGGCGCCATCGCCCTGCTCGCCGCGTGGCTCGTGCGGCGGCTGCCGCGCTGGACGCCCGTGGCCGTCCTCGCAGCGGTGGTCACGCTCGGCGGTGTCGTCTACCCGCAGCTCGCAGGTAACGGGCACGGACGCGGCGGGCACGTGCCCGGCATCGGCCGCGGGCTGCCCGGCACCGGTCATGGCCTGCCCGGAACCGGCCGCGGTCGACCCGGCACCGGCCCGCCGGCCGGCGGTCCCCCCGCGGGCGGCCGGCGTGGCACGCCGCCGGCCCCTCCGGCCGGGGCGCCGCCCGGCGGCGGCCGGTTCGGCTGATCAGCGCGTCTCGGCGATGCCCTCGGCGAGGCGCCGCAGATCGTCCTCGTTCGTCCACCAGCCGCACGAGACGCGGACGAGATCGCGGCCGGGGATCTCGCGGACGACCACGTCCCGCTGCACGAGCGCCGCGACGAGCTCCGACGCGTCGCCGCCAGGGCGGAACGAGACGAGCGTCGAGTGCCCCGGAGGCGTGACGAGCTCCACGAGCGGCTCGAGCAGCTCTCGGCAACGTCCGGCCGCGGCGGCGGCCGCCTCGTACCGCCACGCCGGATGGCAGGCGAGCGCCGCCTCCAGCCCGGCGAGCACCGGCACGCTCAGCCAGCCCGAGTCGAACCGTCTCGCCCCTTCCCTCGGCTCGAAGGAGCCGCTCTCCCCGTGCCACGCTCCCGAGAACGATCCCGGCAGCGCGACCCGCAGCCGCTCCGGCTCCCGCACGAAGAGGGCTCCGGTCGGCTCCGGGCCGCACAGCCATTTCTGCGCCGACACGGTGTAGAAGTCCGCAGCATCGAGATCGAGCGGAACGGCGCCCGCGGACTGCGCGCCGTCGACGAGGAGCGGCGGTCCGTCCGGACGCCGCAGCCGGCCGAGCTCGAGCCGGCGGCCCGTCGTCCAGAGCACGTGGGAGACGGCGATCAGCCGCGTGCGCGGGGTCACGGCAGCGAGCACCGCCTCCTCGGTCCCCTCTGCGAGGACGATGCGGGCCCCGCTCGCGTGGAGCGGGCCCGCCAGCCCGGGATGCTCCTCGGTCGTGGTGACGATCTCGTCGCCGGGGCCCAGCCCGAGGCCGTTGAGCACGATCTGGCAGCCGCGGGTCGTCGAGTCGGTGAGCGCGACGAGGTCCGGGCTCGTCCCGAGCACCGCGGCCAGACCGGCGCGGAGCCGCTCCCGCAGCTCGAGCACTTCGTCGAAGTACTCCCGGCTGCCCCGCCCCCGCTCGACATCCTGCTCGAGCTGGGCGTCGATCGCCTCGGCTGCGGCGCGGGGCAGCGGCCCCGCGGAGCCGGCGTTCAGGTACGCGTAGCGGTCGAGGACGGGGAACTGCGCCCGTGCCTCCTCGAACTCCACACGCGTAGCCTACGGGCAGTGCGCGTCGTCCTCGCCGATCCCCCGGCGTTCACCCCGCCGTACGACCACGAGCTTGCGGCGGCACTCGCCCGTGCTGGAGCGGACGTCGAGCTCGTGACCGCGCGCTTTCGCTTCGGCGAGCCCCCTCCGCCCGACGGCTACGAGCGCAGCGAGGTCTTCTACCCGCTCTCCTCGCGTCTGTTCGGGCGGTCTCCGCTGCGCCTGCCGGTGAAGGCCGTCGAGCATCCCTTCGGGCTTGCCGCGCTCCGCCGGCTCCAGGGCGACGTGCTCCACGTCCAGTGGCTGCCGGCCCCGGAGCTCGACGCGTTCCTCTTCCGTCCTCACCTGCCGTCCGTCTTCACCGCGCACGACCTCCTGCCGCGTCGCACGGCACACCGCATCAGGCTCTGGCAGCGCCTCTTCGGCCGCTTCGCGCGCATCGTCGTCCACAGCGAGCACGGCCGGCGGACACTCCTCGAGCTCGGCGTGCCGGGGGAACGCCTGCGCGTCATCCCCCACCCCGTCTTCCCGAGCGACCCGGACCGGCGGGACGACGGCCACACGGTGCTCGCCTTCGGGATGATCCGGCCGTACAAGGGGCTCGGAGACGCGATCGAGGCGGTGCGGCGCGCGGGCGGCGGCGCGCGCCTGCTCGTGGCCGGCGACCCGCTCGAGCCGCTCGATTCGTACCGGGCGGCGGCCGCAGGGGTCGAGGTCGAGTGGCGGCTCGGCTATCTCTCCGCGTCCGAGATCGACCGCGCCTTCGCGGAGGCGACCGTGGCCGTCTTCCCGTACCGGCCCGAGCTCGACCAGAGCGGCGCGCTGCTCCGGGCGCTCGGTGCCGGCGTGCCGGCCGTCGCCTACGACGTCGGAGGGATCGCCGAGCCCGTTCGCCGCTTCGACGCCGGACGCGTCGTCCCCGCCGGGGACGTGGCCGCGCTCTCCCTCGCCGTCCGCGAGCTCCTCACCGACCCCGCTGCGCTCGAGCAGGCCCGCGAGGGCGCCCGCCGCGCGCGCGCGGAGCTCACGTGGGACGCGGCCGCCCAGGCGCACCTCGCCCTGTACGAGGAGCTCCTCTGAGGCTGCGCCGGAACCGCTACCGCGACGTGATCGCGCGCCAGCTCGACCTCTTCGTCGAGGACGAGGCCGACCTGCTCGAGGAGTGCCGCTCGAAGGCGCGCACGTACGAGCGCGCCCCGCGCGAGGATGCCGAGGAGATGTACGGGGACTTCGTCGACGCGGTCGAGACGGCGACCGAGGCGCTCGCCGACATGCGCGACCGCTTCGCCCGGACGCTCGGCGCAGCCGCCGCCGAGGAGTACGAGGAGTCGTTCAACCGGGCGGTACGGAGGCGCTGGCCCGAGCTCGGCCTTGAGATCGAGAACCGTTGACCCCGCTGCCCGTCGCCTGGGCCCTCCGCGACCTGTGAGACTCCGGAGCGTGGAGCGCGTCGAGACTCTCCTGCGGAGCGAGGCCCGATGAGCCCCCGGATCGAGGACTACGCGCTCCTCGGCGACCTGCACACGGCCGCGCTCGTCGAGCGCGGCGGCTCGATCGACTGGCTCTGCTTCCCGCGCTTCGACTCCGGCGCCTGCTTCGCGGCGCTGCTCGGCGGCCCGGAGAACGGCCGCTGGCTGCTCGCGCCGACGGCCGCCGCGACGAGCACGCGCCGCTACCTCCACGACACGCTCGTGCTCGAGACCACCTGGGAGACGGAGGACGGGTCCGTCGCCCGGGTGCTCGACTTCATGCCGCCACGCGGGCGAGCGCCGGACGTCGTCCGCATCGTCGAGGGCGTCAAGGGAACCGTCGAGCTGCGCTCGGAGCTCACGATCCGGTTCGACTACGGCCACGTCGTCCCCTGGGTGCGGCGCAGCGACGGAGCGCGCATCGCGGTCGCCGGCCCCGACGGGCTCTGCTTCCGCACGCCGGCGCACACGCGCGGCGAGAACATGCAGACCGTCTCCGAGCTCTCGGTCGACGAGGGGGAGCGGGTTCCGTTCGTCCTCACCTGGTTCCCCTCGCACGAGGACCTGCCGCGCCGGATCGACCCCGAGCAGGCGCTCGCCGAGACCGAGAGCTTCTGGCGCGAGTGGGGCGAGGCCTGCCCGCTCGACCTGCCTCCCGAGCACGCGGCCGCCGTCCGCCGCTCGCTCCTCGTGCTGAAGGCGCTCACGTACGAGCCCACCGGAGGGATCGTCGCGGCGGCCACGACGTCGCTGCCGGAGTGGATCGGCTCCGTCCGGAACTGGGACTACCGCTACTGCTGGCTCCGCGACGCGACGCTCACGCTGCTCGCCCTCCTCCACTGCGGCCACGAACGGGAGGCGGCGGCGTGGCGGCGTTGGCTCCTGCGCGCGGTCGCGGGCGACGCTGCGGACGTCCAGATCATGTACGGCGTCGCCGGCGAGCGGCGCCTGATCGAGTTCGAGCTGCCCTGGCTCGCCGGGTACGAGGGCTCCCAGCCGGTGCGTGTCGGCAACGCAGCGAGCGGACAGCTGCAGCTCGACGTCTACGGCGAGGTGCTCGACTGCCTCTACCAGGCGCGCAGCCACGGCCTCGCTCTCGACGAGCAGGCGTGGCAGATCCAGCTGCTGCTGCTCGAGCACCTCGAGCAGGCCTGGCGCGAGCCCGACGACGGGATCTGGGAGATCCGCGGCGAGCGGCGCCACTTCGTCCACTCGAAGGCCATGGCCTGGGTCGCCTTCGACCGCGCCGTGCGGACGCTGGAGGCCGACGGCGACCTCGACGGCCCGGTCGACCGCTGGCGCTCGATCCGCGACGAGATCCACCAGGAGGTGTGCGAGCAGGGGTTCGACACGAAGCTCGGCTCCTTCACGCAGTCGTACGGCTCGCGGGAGCTCGACGCGAGCCTGCTGGTGCTGCCGCTCGTCGGCTTCCTCCCCGCCTCCGATCCCCGCATCCGCGGCACGATCGAGGCGGTCGAGCGCGAGCTCCTGCACGAGGGCTTCGTCCTCCGCTACCGGACGCAGGAGCAGGGCGTGGACGGGCTGCCGCCGGGCGAGGGTGTCTTTCTCCCGTGCTCGTTCTGGCTCGCCGACTGCTACGAGCTGCTCGGACGGCACGACGAGGCGCACGCGCTCTTCGCACGGCTCGTCGGGCTCGCGAACGACCTCGGCCTGCTCTCGGAGGAGTACGACCCCGACGCACAGCGGCTGCTGGGGAACTTCCCGCAGGCGTTCACGCATCTCGCGCTCGTGAACACGGCCTTCAACCTCGCGGCGCACCCGGGCTCGCCGCTGCGCCGCAGGCATGCGACACGACACGACGAGGAGGATCGAGCTCCGTCCTAGTCCCTGCCGAAGGGCGAGAATCAGTCCCCACGGATGCGCGCGACGAGTTCCACGGGGTCGCGACGCGGCGCACGCCGACGCAGTGCCGCTGCCGGCGCCAGGCTCCTCTGACGTACCCGTCGCGCGTTGCTAGCGATGCCCGAAGTGGTGGGCGTGCGGGAGAGCTCCGTGCACGTCCGCTCCGTCCGTCAGCTCCCGCGCGAGCGGCGCGAGCGAGACGAGCTCGTCGACGACGATGTTGCGGTTCCGGTCGGCGTGCTCGTAGCGGCCGCGGACGAGCAGGAGCGGCTCGCCACGGACGACCGCGCGGAAGCGCTCGTAGACCGGCGGCAGGACGACGAGGTTGACCTGTGCGAGCTCGTCCTCGAGCAGCATGAAGACGACGCCGCTCGCGGTCGCGGGCCGCTGCCGCGCGACGACGAGACCCGCGAACTGCACCTCCGCCCGGTGCGGCCGCCCCCGCAGCTCCGCGCTGGAGAGCGTTCCCGGCGGCAGGTGCGGGCGCAGGAGCTCGAGCGGGTGGACGCCGACCGAGAGGCCCGTCGTGCGGTAGTCGGTGAGCATCCGCTCCCACACGGTCGGCTCGGGCAGCGCCGGCGTCGCCGCGGTCGGGTCGAGCGGGAGCGCGAGCTGCTTCGACTCGCCGCCCGTCCCGGGCACGCTCGCCGGCCGCGGCACGAGCCCGAGCTGCCACAGGAGCTCACGCCGTGCGAGCCCGAAGCAGTCGCAGGCGCCCGACTCGACGAGCGCGCGCAGCTCGTCCTCGGAGAGCCCCGTCCGCTGCGCAAGCTCCCGCACGGACGCGTACGGCCGGTTCGCCACCACGACCTCCGCGTCGTCCTCCCCCACACCGGCCACGTACTTCAGCCCGACGCGCACGGCGAATTTTCCCGCTCCGGCGCCGCGCATGTCGGCGCCTCCGCTATTGGCCGGCTCCTTCGAGCCTACGCCGGTGTCCTCGATCACACAGCCGGCCTCGCTCCGGTTCACGTCCGGCGGCCGCGTCTCCACCCCACGCCGCTGCCCGTCCCGGACGAGCGTCGCCGGCGGATAGAAGCCCATCGGCTGCGCGTTCAGGAGCGCGGCGAGGAACTCCGGCGCGTAGTGGTGCCGCAGCCAGGCCGACTGGTAGGCGAGCAGCCCGAAGGCGGCGGCGTGCGACTTCGGGAAGCCGAAGCCCGAGAAGGCGACGAGCTTGTCGTAGAGCTCGTGGGCCTGCGCCTCCTCCACCCCCTTCCGCAGCGCGCCCGCGATGAACCGCTCGCGCCAGGCTTCCAAGGCGGCGCGGGAGCGCTTGCGGCTCATCGCCCGCCGCAGTCCCTCCGCCTCGCCCACGCTGAAGCCGGCGAGGTGGACGGCGACGTCGAGCACCTGGTCCTGGAAGACGACGACGCCGAGCGTCTCGCGCAGCGGCTCGGAGAGCAGCGGGTGGTCGGCCGGGGCGCGGTACGCCGGGTCGTCGCGCAGCCGCTGCCGCCGCTCGACGTACGGGTGGACGGCCTTGCCCTGGATCGGCCCGGGCCGCACGAGCGCCACCTGCACCGTGATGTCGTCGAGCGTCTCCGGCCGGGTGCGGAGGATGACCTGCATCTGCGCGCGGCTCTCGATCTGGAAGCAGCCGACGGTGTCGGCGCGCTGGATCTCCGCGAACACGTCCGGGTCGTCGAGCGGAATGCGCGAGAGGTCGATCCGCATGGGTCGATTGCGACCCTTCGGGTCGACGCGGTTGCGCGCGATCAGGTCGACGCACTCCTCGACCGCCGACAGCATCCCGAGCCCGAGCAGGTCGATCTTGAGAAAGCCGGCGTCGGCGCAGGAGTCCTTGTCCCACTGGCACATCTGCCGGCCCGCCATCGCCGCCGGCTGCACCGGCACGAGCTCGACGAGCGGCCGCGACGAGATCACCATCCCGCCGGGATGCTGGGAGATGTGGCGTGGCAGCCCCGCGATCTCCGCGCAGAGGGCGCCGAAGGCACGCCAGCGCGGCGAGCGGAGCTTGAGCGCCGCGTCCGGGAGCGCCGCGATCTCGTCCGCCACGCGCTGCGCGTTCCAGCCGTCCGTGAGGCGTGCGAGCCGCTCGAGGTCGGCGTACGGCAGGCCGAGCGCCTTGCCGACGTCGCGGATCGCTCCCCGCGAGCGGTAGGTCGCGAAGCTCGCGACGAGCGCGGCGTGCTCGGATCCGTAGCGCTCGACGACGCGGACGATGAGCTTCTCCCGGATGTCGCGCGGGAAGTCGAGGTCGATGTCCGGCACCGACGCGAGCTCGCGGTTGAGGAAGCGGCCGAGCGAGAGATTCGCCGCGACCGGGTCGACGTGCGAGAGGCCGGTCAGGTAGCAGACGAGCGAGCCGACCGAGGAGCCGCGCCCCCGCCCGGGCGGCAGGACGTGGCGCATCGAGCCGGGGCCGCGCACCTCGAGCGCGACCTCGCGTGCGAGCTCGAGCACCTCCCAGTGGAGGAGGAAGAAGCCGGCCAGGCCGAGCTCGTCGATGAGCGCCAGTTCCTCCTCGAGGCGCTGCCGCACGCGCCGCTTGTGACCGTTCAAGCCGCCGTAGCGCTCGGCGAAGGCGCGCTCGCAGACGCGGCGGAGCTGGACGACCGCAGGCTCGGAGCCGTCCGAGAAGTCCGGGTAGCGGTAGCCGAGCTCCTCCGTCAGGTCGAACTCGAGCCGCTCGGCGAGCTCTCCTGCACGGCGGACGGCGTCGTGGTCGCCCGGGAACCGGTCGAGCAGCTCGTCCGGCGGCAGGAGGACGGACTCGTGGTTGCCGCGCCGCTCCCGCTCGCAGCCCTCGAGCGAGGTGCGGCAGCGGACGGCGACGAGCACGTCCTGGAGCGCGGCGCGGCGACGGTCGTGCGCGTGGACGTCGCCCGTCACGACGGTCCGGACGCCGAGCGAGTCCGCGAGGTCCCGCAGCCGTGCGTTCCGGCGCGCGTCGCCCCGCTCGTACGGCCGTTGCAGCTCGACGTAGAAGCGGTCGCGTCCGAAGGCGCGAGCGAGCCGCGCCGCCGCGTTCGGGTCGCGCACGGCGAGCCCGTCGCGCGCACAGCCCGAGAGGCAGACGAGCCCTTCGTTCAGCTCCTCGAGCAGCGCCTGGTCGAGCCGCGGCGGCAGGGGCTCCCGGCCTTCCCTCGGCCGGGTCCCCGCATGCGCCGCCGTCAGGAGCCGGCAGAGGTTCGCGTAACCCCGAGCCGACTCGACGAGCAGCGTGATGTGTGAACCGGCGGCGAGTGTCGCCTCCGCCCCGGTGATCGGCCGCACGCCGAAGTGCTTCGCTGCATGCGCGAACTCGAGCGAGCCGTAGACGCCGTCGTGGTCGGTGAGCGCGAGCGCCTCGTAGCCCAGCTCGGCCGCCCGTGCCGCGAGCTCCTCCGGCTGCGAGGCGCCGTCGAGGAACGAATACGCACTGTGGGCGTGGAGCTCTGCGTACACCACCCCCTTTCTACACGAACATGTGTTCGTAGGGAACTCCAGGGTGACGGATCCGTGCCCGCACGGATTCCCGTGCTCCCCGGCGCAGGCAATCCTCTTGGTAGAGGAGTCATGAAGCGGCGGCGGATCCTCCTGCTCGGAATCGCCGGCCTGCTGTGCGCGGCGGCGCTGCTCGCGATCGCGATTCTCCTCGTAGGCCGCTTCGGGGACACGGAGCGCCGGATCATGACGACGACGCTGCTCCTCGCCGGCTACGGCATCGTCTCCCTGCCGGGCGCCGTGCTGCTCGACCAGGGCCGCGGCCGGCTGCTCGCCGAGAGCGCGATCGTCCTCGCCGGCATCGCCGCGGCGCTCGCGACCATCGCCGTCTGGGCCTTTTCCGACGACGCCACCCTCGGCAAGTGGCTCGGCACCGCCACCATCCTCGCCGTCGCCGCGGCGCAGCCGGCTGCTCTCGTCGCGCGGAGGCGGGAACGCGATCCGCTCCTCGTCAGGAGGCTCTTCGCCGCGTCGTGCGTGACCGCGATCCTTGCGGCTGGAGCCGCCGTCGCGCTCCTCTGGACGCAGCCGTCTGCGAGCGTCTATCCCCGCCTCCTCGGCGCACTCGTCGTGCTCGACCTGCTGCTCGTGGCCCTGCAGCCGGTGACCGCGGCGATCGCGTCCGGCCCACCGCACGCCGGGCACAGGCACCGCCTCACCTGAGCGAGCTACGGGTGGTGCACGAGTTGCCACAGCGGCTTCTCGTGCGGGCCGAGCGGGACGAAGTCCATCCCGTCCGGTGTGTTCAGCTGGTTCGCGCCCTTGCCGGGGTGGCCACGACGGCCGTACTGCCAGACGATCCGGTTCTTCTTCGGATCGACGATCACGACGCGGTCGTTGTAGTCGTCGTTGATCGCGATGTTGCCGTTCGGGAGCATCATCGCGAGCGAGGGGTGGTCCAGCTCACCCCACCCCGAGGTCGGCCCGTAGCGCCAGAGCACCTTGCCGTGCCGGTCGAGGATGAGCACGGCGCCGGGGCTCGAGTAGTCGGCGAGGAGGATCCGTCCACCGGACAGCGGTTGCGGGTCGGAGGGATACGCGACGGGCGCCTGGAACGACCAGCGGAGCTTCCCGGTCTTGCTGAAGTTGTCGATCCAGGAGCCGCCGATCTCCGAGACGAGCATCCCGCCGTCGGGCAGCGGCGTGTCGCCGTTCGGAGACGTGATCGTCTGCGGCGGGTTGTGCACGCAGACCCCGGTCTGGCCGATCTGGCGCACGATCTTGCGGTGCCAGATGACGAGGACGCGGCAGTTGTAGGCGTCCGCCACGGTGATCCTCCCGTTCGGGAGGACGTACGCGTCGTCCGGCGTGTTGAGGTAGCCGGGCGCGCTGCCCTTCACGCCGCGGTGGCCGTAGAGCACCCTGACGCGGTGCGTCTCGATGTTGATCGAGAGGATGTCGTGGTTCTCCTCCTCGTTCGAGACGATGGCCTTGCCGCCGGGCTCCACGAACGTGTCGTCGTCGAAGTAGAGGTGGGTGCCGTTCGCCAGGTCGCGCGCGGTCGGGAAGCGCCAGAGCGTCCGCCGCTTCGGATCGACGAGGAGCATTCGGTTGTTGCCGCGGTCGGCGATCAGGAGTGCGCCGGGCAGGGGTCCCCGGGGCGTGACGACGCGGTTCGGATCGGGCTTCGGCTTCTGTGTCGTCGTCGTCGTCGGCCGGTCGGCGGCCGCGGGCGTATGCCCGGATCCCCGCTGGAAGAAGGCGCCGACGAGCGCGACCGCAGCAAGGACGGCCAGGGCGATGGCGAGGCGCGTCCGCACGCGGCGACAGTAGCTGCGCCGATGTGAGCCTGGCGTGAGCATCCGGCTACGCTCAGGCGGATGGACGGCCCGGCCCGGCGCGAGCGCCTCGCAGGCTCTCGGCTCTACCTCGTGCTGGACGCACGCCCGCACGGAGAGGACCCCTCACCGCTGCTCCATGCTGCGCTGCGCGGAGGCGTGGACGTCGTGCAGCTGCGCGAGAAGGAGCTTCCCGACGAGGCGCTCGTCGCCGCGGCGGAGCCGTTCCGCGCGGCGTGCGCCGCCTACGGAGCGCTGTTCGTCCTCAACGACCGGCCCGATCTCGTCGAGGCGTGCGGCGCGGACGGCGTTCACGTCGGGCAGGCGGACGCAACGGCACCCGAGGCGCGCTCGCGGCTCGGGGCCGAGCGGCTCGTCGGGGTCTCCGTCACCTCGGGCGAGCAGATGGCGGCCGCGCAGGCTGCGGGAGCCGACTACGCCGGTGTCCAGGCGATCTTCGCCACGCCGACGAAGCCCGAGGAGGAGGCACACGGTCTCGAGATCGTCCGTGTCGCCGTGGAGACGCTGAGCATCCCGTGGTTCGCGATCGGCGGCATCGAGCTCGGGAACGTCGCGGAGGTGGCGGCTGCAGGCGCGCCGGGTGTCGCCGTCGTGCGCGCGATCCGCGACGCGGACGACCCGGAGGCGGCAGCGCGCGAGCTGCGGCGGGTGCTAGATCGGTAGCAGGAGGTCGATTTCGTCGTTTCGCCTGTACCACTCGAGGCTGGGTCGGCTCTCGTCCGGCTTCGCCGCCTTGGTCAGCTCGCCGAAGGTCGGGCCGATCCCTTCGTACACGGCCGGCGGATCGCCGTGCAGACGTGCGCGCAGATAACGGCCGCCGGGCAGCGTGCCACTCTCGAGCCCGGACACAAGCTCGTCCCCCTCCCGCACCTCGACGCAGGCGCGATAGTCGTTCGCCACCGGGTCGAAGGCGCCGTAGAAATGCCGGCCGCGGAGCGACACGACAGCCTCGAGCTCGTCCCACGCACGGCGGATGTGCTCGAGCCCGTCCGGGACACGGACAAACTGCACCGCGATCTCCTCCCGTTCGACCTCGACGAAACCGGTCATGCGCCGCGTTGGGTATACCAGCCACCCGCGCCGTCGTGGAAGGCGACGGTGTTCTCGCCGTCCTCGAGCACGAGCTCGAAGTAGCGGCGGACGACCGGCTCCTCCGTCCACCAGCGGTCGACGACACGCCACTCCTCGCGTACGAGCGCGACTCGACGATGGTTGACCTCGAGCGGCGTCCCGTCGGCATGGGCCTCCACGCGTGCCGCACGCGGCACGTTGAAGCGGCCGGCTACTCGTCCTTGGGAACCAGCAGAGCCCGAGCCTCTGGAATGCGCGACCACGGCGCGAGAATCACGGGTGAACCCATGGTTCCCCCGTGAGCCCCCTCCTTCTGACTCCAGCGTCACTCGTCCCTGGGAACCAGCAGAGCCCGAGCCTCTGGAATGCGCGACCACGGTGCGACCTCCACGACGGTGCAGACGGAGCCGGAGCCGGTGCTCGCCCGCACCTGGCGCAGCCCTTCGCGCAGGCGGGTGCGGTCTTCGGCCCCCGCTGAAGACGACATCGCGGCGAGCAGGTCGAGCTGGTGCCCCATCGGCTCGGTCAGCTCGACGAGCTCGACACGGAGCTCGAGGACGGGCGCCGGCAGCTCGGCGAGCCGCGGCGCGAGGCCGACGCGGATCCGCTCGGGATCCGCGCTCGGCTCGCGCAGGGTCAGCGTCCGCCGCCAGGAGCCTCCGCCCGTCAACCGTGCCATGAGCGCGAGCTTGCGGACGAAGCGATCGCGCCGCTCCGGCCGCGCGAGCGCGGTGTCGACGAGGCTCGCGAGCGCGCGCCGGAGCGTCAGCTCGTTCCCGATCGCCTCGGGGAACTCGAGCGAGGCGGCGACCGCAGCGGGCGGGCGGCGACCGCGCACGCGCGCGGCCGCCCCGCCTCTCGCCAGGCTCCAGGCGCGCCGGCCGTCCGGCCCCAAACGTTCGGCGACGGCGCCACCCGGGAGCCCGGCAAGCTGACCCAGCTTCCGGACGCCGAGCGCCTCGAGCTCCTCGTAGCGTCCGCGCTCGAGCGGCAGGAGCGTGAGCGGCAGCGGAGCGAGGAACTGCGGCAGCTCCGCGTCGGCGACGACGACCGTCTGCCCCGGCCGGGCGACGGACGCGGCCGCGAGCGCGGCGAAGCGCCGCCCGGCCGCACCGATACGCGCGTCCCACTCGTCGCCGACCGCGGCGAGCGCGCGCCGCAGTGCCGGCTCGAGACCGCCGTAGAGGCGCTCGACTCCTCGCGTCTCGAAGTACGCGCAGCCCAGGGAAGCCGGCTCGACCGCGATGCCCGCGTCCTCGAGCGAGCGCAGGATCTCCTCCCAGGCGAGCTCCGCGCCGGCCGCGTCGGGCTCGACGAGCGCGAGCGACGGGCACGTGGCGAGAGCCTCCCCCAGCCGCATCCCCGGCCGCACGCCGGCAGTCTCGGCAGCGGCCGTGACCGGCCCGAGCAGCGGCTCTCCTTGCGGTTCCGGAGCGAGCGCGGCCGGGCGCAGCGCGAGGGAGGGCGACCGCCGCAACGCCGCCTTCAGCTCGAGCCCTGGGATGGAGAGACAGGCGATCACGGGAACATATGTTCTACATCGAACACATGTTCCCTGTCAAGACGAGGCTCGAACAGTCGTGGTCAGCCGGTGCGTGCGATCGGCTTGCCCTCCGGCGATACGACCAGCGCGACATCGGCGAGCTCGCTCTGCACCTCGCCGTCGATCTCGTACGTGCTCGCGATCGTCCGGCCGAGCTCGGACGCGCGGAACTGCTCGAGCGACTCCTCCGAGTCCCAGACGTACACCGCCCCGGACTCCCCCGTCTCGCGGAAGCGGAGGTAGATCTTCTCGACGAGACCGGGCACCTGGCGGTAGCGGTCGGAGCGCTGCTCGAATGCCTCCTGGACGGCGTCGTCCGGCAGCTTCGACCTGAAACGAACGATGGAGACGATCATCGGTACCTCCTTGCTGGGTCGCAGTCCCTCTTGCCGACACCCGCATTCTCAATCGTCCGCGACAATCGTGTCGTGGACCGCGTTCGTATCGACAAGTGGCTGTGGGCGGCACGCTTCGCGAAGACACGCAGCGCGGCGACCGGACTCGTGCTCGCGGGACACGTCAAGGTCGGCGGGGAACGCGTGAAGCCGGCGCGGGAGGTCTCCGCGGGCGACGTCGTCGAGATCCGGCTCGGCCCGACGCGCCGCACCGTCGTCGTCACCGGGATCGCCGACCGCCGCGGCCCCGCGAAGGTCGCGGCGACCCTGTACGAGGAGACGCCGGAGTCGCGGGAGGAACGGGAGCGGCTCGCGCTCGAGCGGCGCCTCGCCCGGCCGCTCGGCTCCGAGCTCGGCGCCCGCCCGACGAAGCAGGCCCGGCGGCGGCTCGAGGCGCTCCGGCGAGGCCAGAGGCGATAGGCTCCCCGCCTTCCACGACCAGGGGAGGCTGTCATGACTCTTGCACGCGTCGTTTCGTTCGAAGGAGTGAGCCCCGAGCACATCGCCCGGGTGGCGCGGGACGTACAGGAAGGCGACCCACCCGAGGGGATGCCGCCGGCCGACTTGATGATCCTCCACGACCCTGCGGGTGAGCGTTCGCTCGCGATCGTCCTCTTCGACAACGAGGAGGACTACCGCAAGGGCGACGAGATCCTCGACGCGATGCCGAGCGAGGACGTTCCCGGCCTGCGCACCTCCGTCACGAAGTACGACCTCGTGGCCCGGATGAAGTCCTAGGGAGCTCGCGGGTGCTGCGCACCCGCTCGCTGAGTGACATGGAACGAGGGCCGGGGAGAGCGTGGTCTCCCCGGCCCTCGTGCGGTAAGGGC
>CAZRTE010000045.1:0-20826 GCA_964602945.1 uncultured Gaiellales bacterium | reverse complement strand
GGTGGAGCTCGTGCGCGACACGATCGCCGCGTTCGAGCGGCTGCGCCCGGAGCTGGAGGCGGCGGCCGGCGGACGAGCGCTGCGCGAGCCGGGCGGCGGCCCCGTCTCCTCGCTCGCCGAGCTCGAGCAGCGGTTCGGGATCCGCTACCTCGCCCCGTGCGACGCGCGCGACACCGGCCTGCCGGCGGACTCGGTCGAGTTCGTGTCCAGCACCGACGTCTGCGAGCACATCCCGCCCGCCGACCTGGCGGCGATCTTCTCCGAGTGCCGGCGCCTCCTGCGGCCGGGCGGAGCGTTCAGCTGCCGCATCGACCTGCAGGACCACTACGCGTACTTCGATCCGGCCCTCTCGCGCTACAACTTCCTCCGCTTCTCGGATCGCACCTGGGCGCTCGTCAACTCGCCGCTCCACTTCCAGAACCGGCTCCGGGCGCCCGACTACCTGCGGCTCGTGCGCGAGGCGGGGCTCGAGCTCGTGCGGGAGAACCCCTCGGGCCCGAGCGAGCAGGGGCGGGCAGAGCTGCAGGCGCTCCCGCTCGCACCGCGCTTCCGCGGCTATTCGGTCGACGACGTGGGAGTCACGGTGCTCTCCTTCGTGGCACGCGCCTAGGCCGTCTCGCCCGGCCACGGCTCGTCCAGACGGCGCCGAAAGAGCCATCTTGATTGTCAGGACTGGCAACGCTAGCTTGACCTCCTCGCATCCGCCCACGACGAGGAGGTCACGATGTCCAGACGAATCGCCGCAACCGCCGCTGCGCTCGCGGCGGCGGCGGCCGCTCTCTGCTCGACCGCGTCGGCGGCGCCCGCATCGGCCGGGCCGCCGCAGCCGCCGCTGCCCGTCACCCACGGCGCCGCCGTCCCCCTCCCACCCGACG
The DNA here is from genome assembly GCA_964602945.1 of uncultured Gaiellales bacterium. Taxonomy (GTDB): domain Bacteria; phylum Actinomycetota; class Thermoleophilia; order Gaiellales; family Gaiellaceae; genus Palsa-739. The sequence continues at coordinate 19,951 of CAZRTE010000045.1, read as the reverse complement.
AGGCCGAGGCACTCGCGACGGCGTCGGCAGCCGTGCCGAGCGGCGAGACGACGGTTCCCGTCTCCCCCGCCGTCGCTCTCGGGGCCTCCTCCCTGCCCGGGGCACACACGGCGGTCGAGTCCGGGCTCACCGAGACCGAGGCCGTCGGTCTCGCCGCTCCGGAGGAGGCGAGGCCGAGCCCCGACTACTCCTGGGCGATCCAGATGTGCTGGGCGGACCGGGCCTGGTGGCAGTGGGGAACATGGCCCTACCAGCAGCGGCTGGTCAACACGACGTACTGGTGTGCCGTCTACGGGCAGCGGATCACCTACCGCACGACGACGGTGACGACCTCGGGGACGCTGTGTGGCACGAACTGGAGGGCGGACCAGCTGATCGGAGGCGGCATCGGCTATCACGGCATGACGATCCGCGCGTCGGCCGGCTTCGCCTGCCCGACCGCGATCCCCTGGCTCACCCTGCACCCCAGCCACCACCTGGACGTGTTCTTCGGCGACCGTGGCCGGGCGGTCATCACCGGGAGCGGTTGAGGTGCGCCCCACCCACGTCGGATCCCAGCGGAGGATCATCCTCGCGGTCGTCGCGGTGCTGCTGCTCCTCCTGGCGGTCTCGGCCCTGCTGACCTACCTCGGCGGCGGCGGGCACGGGATCGTGAGGATCTTCTCGGGAAGTCAGTAGACGCTGCGGAGCAGCTGCTCGATCTCCTGCGGGCTCGCCGGCTGCGGGTTGGCGAGGTTCCCTCCCCGCTGTGCCGCCGCGGCGGCGAGCTCGCGGAGGTCGTGCTCGGGAACGCCGAGCTCGCGCAGCGTCGCCGGTCCCGCGAGGCCGGCGAGCTGCTCGACGCGGCTTGCGGGATCGTCCGCCGCACCGATCGCCTCGCCGAACCGCCGGATCGCCTCCGGCGCGAAGGCGGCGTTGAAGCGGAGGGCGGGCGGCAGGCAGATCCCGTTCAGCGTGCCGTGGGGCAGCCCGTAGCGGCCGCCGATCGCCTGTGCCAGCGCGTGTCCGAGCGCGAGCATCGCTCCGCCGAGAGCGGCCCCGCCGTGACAGGCTCCGCGCAGCAGCTCCGTCCGCGCGGCCAGGTCGGCGGGCTCGGCGACGACCCGCGGGAGCCAGTCGGCGATCAGCCGCGCGCCGGCGAGCGCGTGCTCGTCCGCGGCGGAGTTGTGGCCCTGCACGTAGAGCGCCTCGGCGCAGTGCGCGAGGGCGTTCATGGCCGTGCCGACGGTCGTCTCCACCGACAGGTGGAGGGTGAGCTCCGGCTCGTAGACGATCGCGGCCGGGCGCGCCCCGCCGCCGCCTCCGCGCATCCGCCGCTGCGGGTCGCGGACGCCGAAGTACGTCGTCCACTCGGCGCCGGAGTAGGTGGTCGGCACCGAGACGAGCGGCAGGCCGGTGCCGGCGGAGACCGCCTTGCCGAGGTCGATCGCGCTGCCGCCGCCGAGCGCGAGCACGCCGTCTGCGCCCTCCGCGGCCCCGGCCGCCTCGCCGACCCGGTCGGACGGAACCTCGCTCCACCTCGCGGCCGCCTCGAGGGGCAGCTCGAGCGCGTCCCAGCGCGGGCTCGCGACGAGGAGCGGCGCCGAGACGCCGACCGATGCGGCCACCTCGGGCAGCGCAGGGAGACCCCAACGAACGATCACGACCGTTCTTATAGCTACCGCCCGGCAACCGGCCGGCGGCCGGCCCCTCTACGATCCGCTCGTGCCAGACGAGACGCGGATCGAGGATCTGCTCGTCCGCGGCTACAGCCAGCTCGCCCGCGAGACGCCGGCCCGGCCGCGCGACGTCGTCCTGCGGACGCTCGACGTCATCCTGTCGGGCCTCTTCCTCCTGCTCTCGCTCCCCCTCGCGCTCGTGATCGGCGGGCTCGTCGTCGCGACGAGCGGCCTGCCGGTCCTCTACCGGGGGGAGCGTGTCGGTCGCGGCGGCCACGTGTTCACCATGTACAAGTTCCGCACGCTGCGGCGAGGCGCCGAGGACCGCCTCGGGGCCTACCTCGGCGAGGAGCTCGTCCGGCGCACGCAGGCGGAGTTCACGCGGCTCGGCCGCTGGCTGAAGGCGACGCAGCTCGACGAGATCCCGCAGTTCGTGAACGTCCTCCGCGGCGACATGAGCCTCGTCGGGCCGCGACCGATCCGGCCGGTCTTCTTCGAGGAGCTCGCGCACGAGCTGCCCGCGTACTGGCAGCGGCTCGTCGTGCGACCGGGGCTCACGGGCTTCGCGCAGGTGCGGCGTGGCTACGAGACGTCGATGGCGGAGAAGCTCGCGCACGACCTCGAATGGATCGCCGACCGCTCGGTGCGCCTGTACCTCCGCACCGTCGGCGCGACCGGCTGGCGGGTGGTCAGGCAGTCGCTGCGCGGCCTGGCCCGGCTGGACGGCGGCACACCTCCGTAGAGTTAGCCGCGTGTGCGGGATCTGCGGGATCGCGACGCTAGAGGGCGCAGCCGATCTCGGGGCGCTACGGGAGATGAGCGAGCTGCTCGTCCACCGGGGGCCCGACAGCGCGGGGGAGTACGCCGCCGGAGGCGTGGCACTCGCGGCCCGGCGCCTCTCGATCCTCGACCTCGAGCACGGCGACCAGCCGATCGCGAACGAGGACGGCAGCTGCGTCGTCGTCCAGAACGGCGAGATCTACAACTACCCGGAGCTGCGGCGGGAGCTCGAGCGCGCCGGGCACGCGCTGCGCACGCACTGCGACACCGAGGCGATCGTCCACCTCTACGAGGAGCACGGCGTCTCGTTCGCCGAGCGGCTGCGGGGGATGTTCGCGATCGCGATCTGGGACGCGGGCCGGCAGCGGCTCGTCCTCGCCCGCGACCGCTACGGGATCAAGCCGCTCTACTACCGGCAGGCGGGCGGCGAGCTGCGCTTCGCCTCGGAGCTGCGGGCCCTGCCGCGAGGCGAGATCGACCTCGAGGCGCTCGAGGCGTTCCTCGCCTTCAACTCGATCCCGGCGCCGTACTCGATCTTCCGGAAGATCCGGAAGCTGCCGGCCGGGCACGTGCTCGTCTGGGAGAACGGCGCGGTCTCGCTCGAGCGCTTCGCACGTCCCGCGCCGGCGCCCGCCGACGAGCTGCGGGACGGCGACGAGGCGGAGCTCGTGGAGGAGCTGCGCGCGCGGCTGCGCGACTCGGTACGGGCGCATCTCCTCTCCGACGTGCCGGTCGGCGTGCTCCTCTCCGGCGGGGTCGACTCCGCGGCGCTCGCCGCGCTCGCGGCGCAGGAGACGTCGCCCCCGTTGCACACGTTCACGATCGGCTTCGCGGAGCGGAGCTTCGACGAGCGCGCCGACGCGCGGCTCGTGGCCGAGCGGTACGGCACCGAGCACCACGAGCTGCTCGTGCGGCCGGACCCCGAGCTGCTGCTGCAGGCGCTGGCCGAGGCGTTCGACGAGCCCTTCGCCGACTCGTCCGCTCTGCCGACGTATCTCGTCTCGCAGCTTGCGGCGGAGCACGTGAAGGTCGCGCTCTCGGGCGAGGGAGGGGACGAGCTGTTCGGCGGCTACTACACGTACGCGGCCGACCTCGTCGCCGACCGCCTCGCACCGCTCGCTCGCGTCGCGCGCCCGCTCGTCGAGGCGCTGCCGGCCTCCACGCGGAAGGCGAGCCTCGACTACCGGGCGAAGCGGTTCGTCCGGGCCGCGCACCTGCCGCCGCTCGAGCGGCATCACGGCTGGAAGGAGATCTTCTCGGCGGAGACGCGGGCCGAGCTCACCGGCCGCCGGCCGGACTTCGACCCGGTCGACGTCCACCGGGCGCGCTACGCGGAGACGGCGGGCGCTCCGGAGCTCGCCCGGCTGCAGGACGTCGACTTCGGCGTCTATCTCGTGGACGACCTGCTCGTGAAGACGGACCGGGCCTCGATGGCGCACTCGCTCGAGGCGCGCGTCCCCTTCCTCGACCCGCTCGTGACGAACCTCGCCTTCGCGCTGCCGACGCGCCTCAAGGTGCGCGGCCTCGCGAAGAAGGTGCTGCTGCGGAAGGCCGTCGAGCCGCTCCTGCCGCGGGACGTCGTGCACGGCCGCAAGCGCGGCTTCTCGATCCCCGCGGCGGCCTGGCTGCGCGGCGAGCTCGGGCCGTTCGCCCGCGAGACGCTCTCCGCCGACACCCTGCGGCGGCAGGGCTTCTTCCGGCCCGGGCCGGTCGAGCGTCTCCTCGACGAGCACGCCGCCGGGCGGGAGGACTGGAGCCGGCAGCTGTGGGGGCTGCTCGCGTTCACGCTCTGGTACGAGCGGCACGTCGAGCAGGAGCCGCCGCAGGTGCGGTCGGCGCGCATGGAGGCGCTGCTCGCGTGAGGGTCTGGATCGACATCACGGCTCCGGCGCACGTGCTCGTCTTCCGTCCGCTCGTCGAGCTCATGCGCGGGCGCGGCGACGAGGTCGAGATCACGGCGCGCGACTACGCGCAGACGCTGCAGCTGCTCGAGCTGCACGGCCTCGACGCCACCGCGGTGATGGGCCGCCACGGCGGCCGCTCGCGGCTCCAGAAGGCGCGGCGGATGACGCGCCGCCTCGGCGAGCTCCGGCGCTGGGCGCGCGGCCGCGACTTCGACGTCGCGCTCGCGCACGGGTCGCACGAGCTGACGATCACCGCACGGCGGCTCGGCGTCCCGAGCTCGACGACGTTCGACTACGAGTTCGCGACGTTGCAGCACCAGCTCGGCTGCCGCGCCGCGAGCCGGGTCGTCGTGCCGGCCGCCATCCCGCCGGAGCGGCTGCGGCCGTACGGCGTCCGCCCGCCGAAGCTCCTCCAGTACCCCGGGCTGAAGGAGGAGTACTACCTCGCCGGCTTCGAGCCGGACCGGACGCTTCTCGACCGCTTCGCGGTCGATCGCGAGCGGGTCCTCGTCGTCCTCCGGCCGCCGCCCGACGTGTCGCTCTACCACCGCCACTCGAACCCGCTCTTCCCGCAGACGCTCGAGCACCTCGGCCGCGCCGAGCACGTGCACGCCTTCGTCCTGCCCCGGACGGAGGAGCAGCGCGAGTACGTGCGCGGCCTCCAGCTGCCGTCGGTGATCGTGCCGGACGGGGCCGTCGACGCACAGAGCCTGATCTCGCTGGCCGACCTCGTCGTCTCGGCGGGCGGGACGATGAACCGCGAGGCGGCGGCGCTCGGGATACCCGTCTACACGACGTACGGCGGCCGGCTCGGCGGAGTCGACGAGGAGCTGATCAGGGACAAGCGCCTGAAGCCGCTCACCGACCCGCGGGCCCTCGAGATCCGCAAGCGCGACCCCGAGGCTGCCCCGCGGGTGCGCCGGGACCCCGCCGAGATGCTCCGGCTGCTGCTCTCCGCCCTCGACGCCTGACGCCGCGGTCCCTACGTGGGCTCGACGCGCGGCTCGGCCGAGAGCGGCGACGGCGCCTCGGCGGCCGCCGGTCGCGACTCGGCGGCCCGCGGCGCGGGCACCTCGACCCGCTGCGGCGAGCGGACGATCGCACCGAGCTTCGCCACCACCTCGAGCGTGTCGCCCTCCTCGGCCAGGCGCTCGAGCTCCGCGAGCTGCACGTCGAGCCAGGCCGGGTCGACCGGCGGCCGGCTCAGACGCAGGATCTTCGGGTGCGCCGTCTCGGCCACAGCCTCGTCCTTGCTCCAGAGCTCCTCGTGGAGCTTCTCGCCGGGCTTCGAGCCGACGAACGCGATCCGGACGTCCCGTGCGGACGTCGCCTCCTCGTTCGGCAGGCGCGGCTGATTGCCCGAGAGCCGGATCATGTTCCGGGCGAGCTCGAGGATCTTCACCGGATCGCCCATGTCGAGGACGAAGACCTGGCCACGGCCGCCGATCGAGCCCGCCTGCACGACGAGCGAGACGGCCTCCGGGATCGTCATGAAGTAACGCGTCATCTCGGGATGGGTCACGGTGACGGGGCCGCCGCGCTCGATCTGCTTGCGGAAGATCGGGATCACGCTGCCCGACGAGTTGAGGACGTTGCCGAAGCGGACGGCGACGAAGCGCGTGCGGATGTCCCGCCGGTGCCCGAGCGACTCGACGATCCACTCGCACAGGGCCTTCGACTGGCCCATCACCGTCTTCGGGTTGACGGCCTTGTCGGTCGAGACGAGCACGAACCGCTCGACCCCGAACTCCGCCGCGAGCTCGGCGACGACACGCGTCCCGACGACGTTGTTGCGCACCGACTCGACCGGATGGGTCTCGAGCATCGCCACGTGCTTGTAGGCCGCGGCGTGGAACACGACCGTCGGCGCGTACTTCTCGAACACGTCGCGCCGCAGCACGGTCCGGTCCTTGACGTCGACGAGCTTCGTCACGGACGCGGTGAAGTCGCGCTCCGACACGAGCTCCCGCTCGATCTCGAACAACGGCCCCTCGGCGCTGTCCACGAGGATGAGCCGGGACGGGCGGACGCGCGCGATCTGGCGGCAGAGCTCCGAGCCGATCGAGCCGCCGGCGCCGGTGACGAGCACCGTCTGCCCGTCGAGGTAGGCGGCGACCTCCTGGAAGTCGACCTCCACCGGCTCGCGGCCGAGCACGTCCTCCACCTGCACGGGCCGGATCTGGCCGGCGAGCCCGAGCTCTCCGCTGATGAGCTCGTACAGCCCGGGCAGCGTCTTCACCGGGATCCTCGACTCCTGGGCCGCGTCGACGATGCGCCGGCGCACCTCGCCGGACACGGACGGCATCGCGATCAGCATCTCGTCGGGCCGGTGCTCGCGGAGGACGTGAGGCAGCTCGTCGAGCGTCCCGAGCACGCGGACGCCCATGATCCGCGTGTGCCGCTTGCGCGGGTCGTCGTCGACGAACCCGATCGGCGTGTAGTCGATCATCCGCGACCGCTGCATCTCCTGCACGATCAGCCGCCCGGCGTCACCCGCACCGACGACGAGCACCTCCTTGCCTCGCGCGACCATCGAGACTCCCGGGCGCTCCATGGCGGTGCGCGCGAGCAGACGCGAGCCGAGGACGAGCGCGAGCGTCAGCAGCAGGTCGAGTGCCGCGATCCCGCGCGGCAGGCGCACGTTGTGCACCGGCGATGCGAGATACACGGCCACATAGGCGATCAGGCAGGCGACGAGCACGCCCCGCACGAGCGCCCACATGTCCCGCACCGACACGTAGCGCCACCAGCGGTTGTAGAAGCCGAAGGCGACGAAGACGAGCAGCTTGATCGCGAGGACGAGCAGGATCGTCCGCTGCAGCAGGTGCGTGTACGGGACGTTCGGCCCGTGGTCGAAGCGCAGCTCGAAGGCGAGCCACCACGAGGCGGCGACGATCGCCGCGTCCACCAGCAACTGCCAGACCCGGTGCGGTGAGATGAGGTGTCGCATCAGACGCCCGAGGCGACGCCGACGGCCGAGCGCACCGTCTCGACGACGCGTTCCTGCGCCTCGGCCGGGATCCCGGGCCAGAGCGGCAGCGAGAAGTTCTCCGTTGCAGCCTGCTCGGTCGCCGGCAAGGAGCCCGTCTCGTAGCCGAGGAAGCGCAGGGCCGGTTGCAGGTGGAGCGGGGTCGTGTAGTAGGTGGCGGAGGCGATTCCGGCCTCGGCGAGCGCGGTGCGGATCTTGTCGCGCTCGGGCGAGCGGCAGACGAAGAGGTGGTAGACGTGGCTCGGCTCGTCCGCCGGGATCTCGACGAGCTCTCCGAGCCCGAGCTCCGCGTAGCGCGCGGCCGCCGCCCGCCGCCCCTCGTTCCAGCCCGCGAGCTCCGGCAGGAAGATGCGCAGCAGCGCCGCCTGCAGCTCGTCGAGCCGCGAGTTGTAGCCGACGAGGTCGAAGACGGACTTGTCGCGCGAGCCGTGGAAGGAGAGGAGCTGCACGCGCTCGGCGAGCTCCTCGTCGTCCGTCGCGACGAGGCCGCCGTCGCCGAGGCAGAACAGGTTCTTCGTCGGGTAGAAGCTGAAGGTGGAGATCGTCCCGAGCTTCGCAACGCCGGGAGCGCCGAACGCCTGCGCGGCGTCCTCGAGCACGGGCACGCCGAGCTCGAGCAGGGGGCCGACGTCGAGCAGCCGGCCGAAGAGGTGGACGGGAACGATCGCCTTCGTCCGCTCGGTCGTCCGGCGAGCGGTGTCCGCCACGTCGAGGTTGAGCGTCGCCGGGTCGATGTCGGCGAAGACGGGCGTCGCGCCACGGCGGACGATCGACTCCGCCGTCGCGTAGAAGGTGAAGGCGGGGCAGATCACCTCGTCGCCGGGCCCGACCCCGAGCGCGTCGAGGGCGAGCACGAGCGCGTCCGTGCCGTTCGCGACGCCGATCGTCCGCTTCACGCCGAGGTACTCGGCCGCCTCCTCCTGGAAGGCCCAGTAGTTCGGGCCGCGCACGAGCCGGCCGTCCTCGAGCACCTCCCGGAAGGCCGCCTCGAGCCGGGAGATCAGGGGCCCGTACTCGGAGCGGACGTCAACGAGGGGAATCTTCTGCACGCGGCGTCACTCTAGCCGCGACGATCCACCGGTACACGAGATACGCGGCGAGGAGCACGACGCCTGCCACGACCGCGTACTCGGCGTAGCGGAAGCCGTGGTCGAACCTCTGGTAGCTCGCGCCGAGGCCGTAGCCGGCGCCGGAGAGGGCGAAGGCCCAGATCGCCGAGCCGACGAGCGTGAGCAGCGTGTACGGAGCGAGCCGCATCTCGAACACCCCGGCCGGGATCGAGACGAACGAGCGCACGACCGGTGTGATGCGCCCGAGCAGGACGCCGAGGTTCTCCCAGCGCGAGAACCACCGCTCGGCCCGGTCGAGCCGCTCCCGGGAGAGGTGGAACCAGCGGCCGTGGCGCTCGAGCAGCGGCCTTCCTCCGTACAGCCCGATCGCCCAGCCGACGAGGGCCCCGGCGAGATAGCCGAGCGTCCCGGCGAGGGCGAGCACGACGAGCGCCCCTCCCCCGAAGCCGATGTGCCAGCCGAAGAGCGTGACGTGGGCCGTTCCGAAGACTCCCGCGGCGACCGCGCCCGCGTAGAGCATCACGAGCTCGCTCAGCGCGGGAAAGACGGCGTCGATCGCCATCAGGCCGAAGACGGCGTACACCCCGTGGGAGGCGACGGCCGAGGTGAAGCTGGAGGAGACGCTCGCGAGGAGCACCGGCGGCACTCTACTTGCGTGCGTTAAGCGTCAATGAGAACGGCGCGACGAGCGAGCTCGTGCCGACGGAGCTCGTGGCCTGCACGTCGACCTGGTAGCGGCCGTTCGGCGCCTTGCGGCCGGCCGCGTTCCCCTTCCAGGTCACGCTGTACGAGCCCGCTGCCAGGGTCGCGTCGAGCTGGGTCTTCACGCTGATGCCGTTCGGACGCTCGACCTGCACGACGACGTCGGCGGTCCGCGTCAGGGCGAAGGTCGCCGTCGGGTAGCCGCCGGGCCCGGCCGCGACGGTGAGCGAGCGGAGCGTGTCGTCGACGGAGAACGTCCGCTGCGCGGTCGTCGTCACCCCCCGGTCGTCCGTGCCGGTGACGGTGAACGTCCACCGGCCCTCGGTCGCGGCGGCGCCGTCGACCGTGCCGTCCCAGGTGAGCGTGTGCAGACCGGGCTGCTCCGTCCCGCTCGCGAGCGTGACCGCCGCTCCGCCGGGGCCGCTGAGCCGTGCGACGACCTGCGAGGGCCGGGCGACCCGGTAGGCGAGCGACTCCGTGTCGTCGACCCCGTCGCCGTTCGGCGAGAGCACAGCCGGCGCGGGCGGGGCGGCGTAGACGCCGGAGTAGGAGAGAACGAGCGCGTCGGAGACCCGGCCTTCGAGGCCGCCCGACGGCCGCGTCAGCAGCGTGCCGTCGAAGGCCAGGCCCGCGGGGGCGCCGGAGCCGAGGCCGATCGCCGTCTTCGCACCGAGCCGGACGAGCTCGACCGCGAGCTCGTAGCTCGACATGCCGATGCTGTAGGCGGGGCCTCCGCCCTCGACCGCGACGAGCAGGATCCGCCCGTCCGCCAGCTGGCCGATCGCGCACCGGGCCGTCCGGCTGCCCAGGGAGCGCGAGTCGAACGTCTCACCGGCGTCGAAGACCGCCTTGCCGTTCTTGACGAGCAGGGGACCGCCGCCCGCAGCGCTCGCGAGGGCGCTCCAGTCGGGCGACAGCAGCAGCCGCACCGTCACCTGCTGTCCGACCGGCGCTTCCGCCTGGAGGTGCGCCGCATGCGCGCCGCGGGCCACGAGCACCGCGCCACCGGGCGGGATCGGCGTCGGGCCGCCGTCCGTGACCTGCGTGACCGTCCCCGTGAGCGGCTGCCCCATGGTCGCCGGCGGGAAGGACGAGATGACGTCTTCCGTGACACCGGTCTCGCTCGGGGTCTTCGCCCCGTAGGCGGGCGTGTAGAGCGTGAAGTGCGTCTTCTTCGGCGTGTTCAGCTCGAGCACCCGGCGCTGCCCGCTCCCCTGCCACGTCCCCGCAAACGCGACGCGCGCGAGCTGGAGGATCCCGTCCGTCCCGATGCCGAGGCTCGAGCGGCCCGAAAGGGGCTCGTTCTCGAGCACCCCGCCCTGCAGGAAGATCCCGCTCGGCCGGCCGGACTTCGTGTTGAAGTAGTCGCCGTCGATCGCGACGCTCGCCGCGGCGGGCGCGACCCGGCCCTGCAGTCCCGTGAGCGTCTCGGTGCCGCCCACCGTCCCGTTCGCGAGGACCGGCGCGAGCGTGTACAGGCGTCCGTACGGCCGCGGCGCCGTGACGACGTCGAGCACGACGGGGCCGCGGGAGGTGAAGTCGACCTCGCGCGTGTACGTGACGCCCGGCATGAGCGTCACGGTGGAGACCGAGTGCGGCTGCTGCTGCGCGCTGCGCTGCGACGTCGCGGTCGCCGAGGCCGCAACGGACGGGAGCAGCACGGCGAGCACGGCGGCGATGAGCAGTTTGCGCAGCACGACCCGGGAGCCAGGGTAGCGTCACCTCCGTGACCGCCTCTCTCCGCGAGATCGACGAGGGCTGGGACTTCAAGATCCTGGTCCTCGGCGACGAGTGGGTGCTGCGCGTGCCGCGCTCGCAGCCCGCCGCCGAGCAGCTCGAGCGGGAGATCGTGCTCCTGCCCGTGCTCGAGCCGCTGCTGCCCGTGGCGGTCCCGCGCTTCGAGCAGGTCTCACGCGAGCCGTGGTTCGTCGTCTACCGGCTGATCCGCGGCGAGCCGATGGAGGACGAGGATCCCGACGGCCTCCGTGCCTTCCTCGACGCCCTCCACTCGCTCGACGTCGCCGGCCTGCCCGCGCAGCGACCCGACTGGCGCGAGATCTACCGCGCCCACGCGGCGGACTGGCGCCGGGTCGTCCTCCCGCTCCTCGACCCCGACGAGCGGGTGCGCGGCGAGGCGCTCCTCGCCGAGATCGAGACGCTGACGGGATTCGAGCCGGCGCTCGTGCACTGCGACCTCGGCTCCTCCCACGTGATCTGCCGCGACGGCGGGCTCGTCGGCGTGATCGACTGGGGCGACGCGAAGATCGGCGACCCGGCCATCGACTACGCCCCGTGGCTGAACGGCCCGTTCGCCGCCTGGGACGTCGACGAGGATCTCCGGCGACGGGCCGGGATCTACCACCGGCTCGGGCCGTGGTTCGAGGTCGACTACGGCGTGCTGACGGCGCAGCCCGACTTCGTCCACAGCGGTCTAGCCGGCATCCGCTCGAGGCTCTGAGCCCTACGAGCCCCGTGGCGCAGAGCGGCGGCGTAACGGGCGCCGCAGGCGACGTTACGACGCCGCCGAACCCGTCGCGGGCGGACACGCCGCCGCCAGGCGGCCTGCCCCCACGCGACACAGGCGCAGCGCTCGACCCCACCCGGCCCAGGCAAGCCCTTGTCGCACGCGGGCCGGGGAGACCACGCTCTCCCCGGCCCGCGTTCCCTGCTCCTCCCGGGCGAAGAGCGCAGCTCTTCGCCCGGATCAGTTCCAGACCTTGACGTCGCGGTAGAGCGTGTCCCGCTGCACGGCCGTCTTGCCGAGCGAGCGGATCAGGTGGACGAGCTCGTCGGCGCTCGTGCGGTGCGTCGTCCCCGCCGCCGAGACGACGTTCTCCTCGATCATGACCGAGCCGAGGTCGTCGGCGCCGAAGCCGAGCGCGACCTGGCCGATCTTCTTGCCCTGCGTCACCCACGACGAGCCGATGTGCGGAACGTTGTCGAGGTAGATGCGCGAGACGGCCTGCGTGAGCAGGTAGTCGAAGGAGGTCGGGCGCGACTCGGCGGGCACGAGCGAGACGAGCCGGTTGCCGTCGTCCTGGAACGTCCACGAGAAGAAGGCGCGGAAGCCGCCGGTCTCGTCCTGCAGCTCGCGGATGCGCCGCAGGTGCTCCACCCGCTCGGAGAGCGTCTCGACGTGGCCGTACATCATCGTCGCCGTCGTCGAGATGCCGAGCCGGTGCGCCTCCCGCATCACGCCGAGCCACTCCTTCGTCTTGACCTTCTTCGGCGCGATGATCTCGCGCACCCGGTCGACGAGGATCTCGGCGCCACCGCCCGGGATCGAGTCGAGCCCTGCGTCGCGCAGGCGCACGAGCGTCTCGGGCACGGTCAGCTTCGAGCGGCGCGCCGCATGGAGGATCTCCGAGGGCGACAGGGCGTGCAGGTGGATCGGGTAGCGCGCCTTGATCTCCCGGAAGAGGTCCTCGTAGTAGTCGACGCCGAGATCGGGATGGTGGCCGCCCTGCATGAGCAGGCCCGTGCCGCCGAGCGCGAGCGTCTCCTCGATCTTCTTGAAGATGACCGGCTTGGGGAGCAGGTAGCCCTCGCGCAGGTCGCCGGGCGGGCGGTAGAAGGCGCAGAAGTCGCAGTCCGTGACGCAGACGTTCGTGTAGTTGAGGTTGCGGTCGATGATGAACGTCACCCGGTCCGGATCGTGCAGCCGGTTGCGGATCTCGTTCGCCACGCGGCCGACGGAGACGAGGTCGCGGGAGCGGAGGAGCTCGATCGCGTCCTCGTCGGCGATCCGCTCGCCGCTCGACGCGCGCTCGAGGATCTCGGCGACGCCGGTAGCGGCGACCACGCTCATGCGACCGCGGCGCCGGCGCTCGTCTGGACGAAGCGCAGCTCGGGGACGTGCTCGAGCAGGCCGGCGTCACGCGCGAGCTCGAGGAACGTGTACAGGCCGGCGCGCTCGCGCGGCCCGAAGCGGTAGCGGAGCTTCTCGAAGTAGCGCGCGAGGAAGCCGGCGGGATAGCCGTACCGCTCCGCCGCCTCGTACGCGAGTTGCTGCGGCTCGGCGCGCGCGAGCCGGACCGAGGAGACGAGCGCGTCCTCGAGCTCCGCGAGCCCCTCCGCGAGCGGCTCCGGGCACGCCCAGACGGCGAAGACCATCGGCAGCCCGGTCCGCTCGAGCCAGAGCCGGCCGAGGTCGTGGTGCGGCGTCGGGTCCTCGAACGCCGAGCGCAGCGCGGCGTCGCCGATCAGGAGCTTCGCGTCCGCCTCGCCACGCTCGTAGGCCTCGAGCGGCGCCTGCGCCGCCTCGGGCAGGAGCACCTTCGTCAGCGCGACCGACGTCGCCGACTCGGGCGTGACCCCGACGACCCGCACCTGCTCGAGCGGTACGCGCGACACGAGCTGGATCGAGTCGACCGCGCCCTCGGAGGCGACGCAGAGGCGCGGCAGCAGTCGCAGCCGGTCCGCGTGGCGCGCGTAGGCGATCGAGGAGATCGGAGCCGTGTCGAGCTCCCCCGCCACGAGCATGCGGTTCAGGTCGGTCGGGACGCCCTGCACCTCGTCCACCTCGGCCTCGACCCGGTAGAAGACCGGCGCCATGTTCACGTAGCTGATGCGGCCGAGCTTGATCATGCGTCCCATCGCCGCAGCTCGTTGTAGAGGCTGTCGCGCTGCACCGGGATCCGCCCCGCCTCCCGCACGGAGCGGACGAGCTCGGCGACCTTCTGCTCGGTGCCGGCGCTCGCGCCCGCGGCCTGGAAGATCTTCTCGCGCACGACCGTGCCCTGGACGTCGTTCGCCCCGAAGTGGAGCGCGACCTGGGCGAGCGGGAGGCCCATCATGATCCAGTAGGCCTTCACGTGCGGGATGTTGTCGAGCAGGAGCCGCGCGACCGCGATCACCTTCAGGTCGTCGGCTCCGGTCGTGAAGCGGAAGCCGCGCCGCTCGAACACGGTGTTCTCGGGGTGGAAGGCGAGCGGGATGAAGGAGAGGAAGCCGCCCGACCGGTCCTGCTGCTCGCGCAGGCGCAGCAGATGGTCGATCCGCTCCTCGTACGTCTCGACGTGCCCGTAGAGCATCGTGCACTGCGTCGTGATGCCGAGCCGGTGCGCGGTGTCGTGCACGTCGAACCACTCGTCCGGATGCTCCTTGCCCGGCGCGATCAGCGCGCGCACGCGGTCGGCGAAGATCTCGGCCCCGCCGCCCGGCATCGAGTCGAGGCCCGCGTCGCGGAGCGTGCGCAGGACCTCCTCGTGCGAGCAGCCCTCGAGCCGGGAGATGTGGTGGATCTCGGACGCCGTGTAGAACTTGAGATGGACGTCCGGCAGCGCTTGCTTCAGCGCGCGCAGGAGCCCGGCGTAGTACTCGAGGTCGACGTGCGGGTTCTCGCCGTTGACGGTGTGGATCTCCGTGAAGCCGTGCAGCTCGTGCTGCGCGACGGCGTCCTCGACGAACTCCTCCGTCGTGAGCGTGAAGGCGTCCTCCTGCTTGCGCGTCTTCGCGAAGGCGCAGAACTTGCACTTCACCCGGCAGACGTTCGTCTGGTACAGGTTGATGTTCTGGACGAAGTAGGCCTCGTCGCCACCGCCGCGCTGCCGGCGGGCCAGGTCGGCGAGCTCGCCGAGCGCGAGCAGGTCGTCCGTCTCCATGAGCGCGACGCCGTCGTCGAAGTCGAGCCGCTCGCCGGCGAGCACCTTCTCCCGGATCGGGGCGAGCGTGTCGAGCGTGTCGAGAACTGCCATGAAGACCGAGGCTCCTACCTTTCGCGATCGACGACTGCGTGCGTCAGGGCCTCGAGCTCGTCGCGGTGGAGCTCGCCGTCGAGGCAGGCCCTGGCGCGGTTAGCGTAGTCGAGCGCCACCTGCCGGGCCTCGTCGAGCGCGCCCGTCGCGGCAACGCGCACGAGGGCGCCGTCGAGCGGCCCGCCGGCGAGGGCGTGACGGACGAGATCGTCCTGCTGCGCCGCGAGCAGGAGCGGCAGGGTCGGCGTCCCGTCACGGAGGTCGGTGCCCGCGATCTTGCCCGTCTCGATGGTCGCGCCCGAGCAGTCGAGGACGTCGTCCGCGATCTGGAACGCGATGCCGAGCGCGAGGCCGTACTCGCCCGAGCCTCCGCCGAGGCGGCAGGCCGCCTCGAACAGCTTCCCCGTCTTGAGCGCGCAGCGCTCGAGGTACGCGTCGACCGTCGTCGCGGGGTCGCGGGTCTGGGTGCGCTGCAGCGCCTCCCCGCGGGCGAGGCAAAGAGTCGCCTCGGCGAGGACCTCGACGGCGGCGGCGTCTCCGGTCGCGCTCAGCTCCGCGAAGGCGCGCGCGAAGAGGTAGTCGCCGGTGGCGCGGGCGGCCTCCGGGCCGTAGACCGACCACGCTGCGGCCTGGCCGCGCCGGAAGTGGGCGCGATCGATGAGGTCGTCGTGGACGAGCGTGGCCATGTGCACGAGCTCGACGGCGACGCCGGCGGCGAGCGGCGGCTCGGCTCCCCGGGGCGCGGCGAGGAAGACGAGCGTCGGGCGCAGGCGCTTCCCGCCGGCGGCGAGCGCCTCGTTCCCGACGGCCGCGACGAGGCCCGGATGCGTCGCCACGCTCCGCGCCAGCCGCTCCTCCAGCGCGTCCAGATAGTCATCGAGCCCCGGCACCGACCGGATGCCTTCGAGCGTCGTCGCGCTCACAGTTCGATCGCCTCCCCTGTGTGTAGGGCGACGATACCCCCTGCCAGCAGGCGGAACCCGACGCGCTCGAAGCCGCAGGCGCGCAGCAGCTCCGCGAGCTCCTCGGGGCCGGGGAAGCGGCGGACGCTCGCAGGGAGGTACGAGTACGCCTCGCCTCCCGGCAGCAGGCGGCCCAGCAGCGGCACGATCCGGTCGAACCAGACGCGGTAGAAGGGCGCGAGCACGCCGCGCGGCCTCGTGATCTCCAGGATCCCGACCCGTCCCCCGGGAGCGAGCACGCGGCGGAGCTCCCGCAGCGCCCGCTCGAGATCCTCGACGTTCCTGATGCCGAAGCCGACGACGGCCGCGTCGAAGCTGCCGTCCTCGAAGGGGAGAGCGAGGACGTCCGCCTGCACCCACTCCAGCCGAGGCGCCTTGCGGCGCGCCCGCTCGAGCATCCGCTCCGAGAAGTCGACGCCGACGACGCGCCCGGCGCCGGCGGCACTCGCGGCGAGCGCCAGGTCGCCGGTACCGCAGCAGGCGTCGAGGACGCGGTCGCCGGACCGCACGGCCCCGCTCACCGTCAGCGCCCGCCAGCGGCGGTCGAGCCCCGCGGTCATCACGCGGTTCATCGCGTCGTAGACGGGAGCGATCCGGTCGAACATCCGGCGGACGCCGTCGGACGGCAGGCGTCCCGTCTCCACGCTCACGCCTGTCCCCAGCGCGGTGCGAGCTCCTGCTCGAGCCCCAGCTGGTCGAGGGCCCGGGCGACGACGAAGTCGACGAGATCGGCCACGCTCTCCGCGCCGTGGTAGAAGCCGGGCGCGAGGAAGAGGATCGTCGCGCCCGCCTCCCGCAGGGTGAGCATGTTGCGAAGGTGGATCGCCGACAGCGGCGTCTCGCGGGGCATGAGCACGAGCCGCCGCTCCTCCTTCAGCGCGACGGAGGCCGCACGGTGGATGAGGTTCTGCATCGCGCCCGAGGCGATCGTCCCGAGCGTCCCCATCGAGCAGGGGCAGACGACGTAGGCGTCGACCTTCGCCGAGCCCGAGGCATACGGAGCGCTCCAGTCCTCGGCGCCGTAGACGCGGGCCGCGCCGCCGGTGCGCTCGAGCAGGCGCGCAAGGGTCTCGTCGCGTGGCAGCGTCGGGTCGCCGTAGAGCTCGGTGGCGAGCACCTCGATCCCGGCGCGCGAGGCGCACACGCCGATCTCGCAGCCGGCGGCGGCGAGCGCCTCGAGCAGCCGCGCCGCATACGGCGCACCCGATGCTCCCGTGATGCCGAGAAAGACACGCATCCGCCCTGATTGTGCCGCGGCGGCGCGACTCGCCGCGCGTTCCCTGCTGCTCGCCGGCCGGGTTGAGCCCGGCCGGCCGCTAGTGGATGCCCTTGGAGGCCTCGAGGAAGACGGCGAGCTGGTGTAGCCGCTGCACGCCGAGCGACCTGAACGACGGCATCGGCGAGCCCGGGGTGACCGAGGACGGATCCTGCAGATGCTTGATCTGGGTGGCGATGCCGAGGTTGCGCGTGCCGATGGACGTGAGGTCGGGCGCGCCGAGGTTCGAGCCTCCGGAGCCGGCGTACGTATGACAGGCGGTACAGCCGGCGGTCGCGAACAGCTTCGCCCCCGGCACTGCGGCCGCCGGCAGGTGCTCCTTCTGCACCCAGGTCGGCACGTCGTGGATGACCTCGGAGGCGAGCGCCTCCTTTGCGGTCGCGCCCTTCCACGTGAGCACGCCCATCGAGATGACCGTGAGCGCGGCTGCGACGAGCGCGACCGGCCGCGAGGACAGGCGCCGCTCGCGGCGGCGGTCCATGAAGGGCAGCGCGAACAGGAGGACGAGGCAGATGGTCGGGATGCCGACCGTGGCGAGGAAGACCGACTCCGGCCACTTGAAGACCCGCAGGAGGTAGAAGAGGAAGTAGAAGTACCAGTCGGGACGCGGCACGAAGCTCGTCGTCCCGGGGTCGGCCGGCTTGTCGTACTCGGGCCCGAGCAGCCCCGCGTGCAGGCCGTCGTGGTGCGGGCCGTACGACGTCCACTTCCAGACCACGGCGAGTCCCACGATGACGGCCACGACGACGAGGCTCATGATCGTGTCGTGGAACATCCCGTACGGATAGAACGGCTTGCCGCGCTCCTTGACGTCCGCCTTGTAGCGGGCGAACCCGGCGCGCGCCTCGTCGACGCGGGACGGCTTCTCCTTCGGAGCGGCGGCCATGCCCTAGTCCCTCCCCCCGGGCTCGCCCTGCACCGCAGCGGCGCCGCGCGGCACCTGCCGCGTCAGGCCCGGCCGCAGCGGCACGGACTCCTCGGCCGGCTCCATCCCCGCTGCATCCTTCGACCACGGCGGCGAGGTCACGCCCAGCCGGACGACGAGATACAGGTGGAACCCGATCAGCGCCATGATCGCGCCGGGGATCACGAGCATGTGCAGCGAGTAGAAGCGGGTGAGCGTGTCGGCTCCGATCTCCTGGCCTCCGCGGAGGAACTGCGCGATG
Source organism: uncultured Gaiellales bacterium (assembly GCA_964602945.1). Taxonomy (GTDB): domain Bacteria; phylum Actinomycetota; class Thermoleophilia; order Gaiellales; family Gaiellaceae; genus Palsa-739. The sequence continues at coordinate 1,748 of CAZRTE010000045.1, read as the reverse complement.
AACGGGCCCAGGAAGGGAGCAGTCCCGTTGAGGTTGATCCCGACGACCGTCGCCCAGTACGCGGTCTGGTCCCACGGCAGCAGGTAGCCGGTGAAGCCCTCCAGCATCCCCAGCAGCAGGATCGTCACGCCGACGATCCAGTTGAGCTCGCGGGGGTACTTGTAGGCGCCGAAGAGGAAGACGCGTCCCATGTGCAGGAACAGGAGGATGATGAAGACGCTCGCCCCCCAGCGGTGCATGCCGCGGACGAGCCAGCCCATCGTCACGTGGTCCGTGATGTTCTGGATGGAGTGGTACGCGCCGCCGGGCGTCGGCTGGTAGTACATCGCGAGGATCACGCCGGTGATGGCCTGGACGAGGAACGCCGTCAGCGCTGCCGAGCCGAGCGTCTCCATCCAGTTGATGTCGGCCGGGACGTTCCGGAAGAGGAAGTAGCGGACGCCGCCGACGAGCCCCGACCGCTCCTCGATCCAGTCGAGCGGATAGTTGACGAGCTCCTCCATCCGCTGGCGACGCAGCTCGGCACGGGTGGGTTTACGGGCGTAGGGCATCAGTCCACTGGTCCTAGTGGTGGGGCGCCTGCCAGGGATAGAACCACTGCTCCGGCCCGTTCACGTGGTCGCCCGGGTTGGCCTGCTGGTAGCGGTAGATCTTGGCGGTCGCCCCGCTGCCGACGACGTGCGAGACGGAGTACGTGCTGAGCAGGATCACGTGGCCGTTGTCGATCTCGAACGCGTAGCGGTCGAGCGCGCGCACGGCCGGACCCGCGGTGCGGTTGCCCTCGACGTCGAACTGGCTGCCGTGGCAGGGGCAGCCGTAGCCCGCGGGGACGACCGGGAGCAGCGTGATCTTGCCGTTGGCGGTGTGCTCGTGCAGCGTCTTCTGGCCGAGGATCGAGCCGCTCGGCCCGTTCGCCTGGGTCGGGCAGCCGAGATGCGTGCAGCGGTTGGAGATGATCGTGAAGCTCGGCTCGTTGTCGGGGCCGTTGCCGTTGTTGCGGACGAACGCGCTCCGGCTCGAGACCTCGCCCTCGGCCGGATCCGTCATGAACGTCGCGACGTACCACTGCCCGACCGGGAAGTCCGTGAGCGGGCCGAGGTCGACCTTGTGCTGCTTCTGTCCGAGGAACGACGGGAGGATCGCGAAGCCCGCCACGGGCACGGTGATGAGACCGCCGATCACGCCGCCGAGGCCGAGGGTCGCCCCTTCGAGGAAGCGGCTGCGCGTCACGCCCGCCTCGGAGACCGGGGTCAGCGTGACACCCGCGTCCTCGGTGGACACCACCTCGCCCGCCGCGGGGAGATCGCGCCGCTCGGGCTCGACGACGACCGGCCGGCCACGCAGCTCGGCGGTGGCCTCGCGCGCCCAGAGGAAGCCGAAGGCGATGGCGATCACACCCCCGATCGAGGAGATGAACTCGGGGTTGATCACGAGACCGACGAGGATGACGACGATGCCGATCGCGAAGCCGATCGGCCACAGCGTCGGCGACGGCAGGTGCGCCTCCTCGTGGAGCGGCTCGTGCTGCTCGGTTTCGGGACTCGGGTACTCCGGCTCCACCAGTGCGAAGTCTTATCTGAAATCCCTTGAGCGCGCGACACCTACGGTCTCGCGCGCTCAAGGGATGGGCGGAACTCCGCCGGGGGGAGAGCGCGGTCTCCCCCCGGCTCCGTGCTGCTCTTGCTTCGAGGTCGTCTGGATGGGAGGCCTGCCTCGTGTGCTCGCGCGCGGCGGAGGCCGGCGCGAGC
>CAZRTE010000044.1:0-20942 GCA_964602945.1 uncultured Gaiellales bacterium | reverse complement strand
ACCAGCCCGCGCTCGATGCTGCGGCTAACCAGGCTAAGAGGATCGGCGGTGGCTAACAGTGCTCGCGAGTAACCCCCGAGCCTGGTGTCGCCTAGTCTTTGGTGCGGCAGGAGGTTGGGTGAACCTCGTTTCGGACATTGCTCGGCGCTCGGACGGATGGGGCTGGTTCTTCGTGTGGGCGTTGTTCGGTTCGTCCTGGGCGCTCGCCTCAGTGTCGCTCGGGCCTCTCCTGCTCATCCCGACTGCATTGCTCGGTGTGTTCCTTTGGCGCCGGCGACCAGCAGCGCGGCGCTCGGCCTTCGGCCTGCTAACCGGAGCAGGCGTCCTGCTCCTCTACGTCGCGTGGCTACAACGCGACGGGCCGGGTACGACGTGCAGACACATCCCGCCGGCCGGGATGCAGTGCGATCAGCACCTCAACCCGCTGCCCTGGCTGGCGATCGGGATCGTCCTGGTTCTCAGCGGCTTGGTCGCGCACGCGCGTCGGACCTGAGCAAGCTGGGCTGCGCGAGTGCTCCGCTATGACGCCTGGGAGAGCTGCGTGCGCTTCGGCTGCCAGGGCTATCCTTCCCGCATGAGCACGCTGCGGATGACGATCGCCTTCGAGGAGCCCGACGAGGACGGCTGGATCGTCGCGCGCATCGTGGAGGTGCCCGGAGCGCTGAGTCAGGGACGCACGCGCGAGGAAGCGCGCGAGAACGTCATCGATGCGCTCCGTCTGATGCTCACCCCCGACGACGACGATCCGAGCGTCGTGAGCGAGCGGACGGAGCCGCTCGACCTCACGATGGTCGCGTGAAGCTCAGAGACCTCGAGCGGCACCTACGGAACCACGGAGCGGCCAAGGTCGCCGAAGGCGGAAAGCACACGAAGTGGCGCTCGGGTGACCGCCGACGAGCGACCGCGGTTCCGCGTCACGGCGAGATCGGTCCCGGGCTCGTGCGGGCAATCTGCCGCCAGCTCGGTATTCCCCCACCGGACTAGCCGGAGCGTCGCATGGGCCAGCGCCCTCGCGCCCGAGGAGGCACGATCTGACGGTCTCGGCCGGGTGCCCGGCTAGCTCTGGGCGGGATCGGGCGGCGGGGGCTGCATCGCCGAGCCCGGCAGCGGGAACGGGCGCGGGCGCGGCTGGCGCTGGCGCTTCGGCTCCTCCTGCGGCTCCGGCAGCTCCGGCGGGGCCGGCACCTCGTCCGGGAAGACGCTCGTCTCCGGCTCGCCCGCGAGCAGCCGCTCGAACTGCTCCTTGTCGATCGTCTCGCGCTCGATCAGGATCGCCGAGATCTGGTGCAGCTCGTCCATGTGCTCGCGCAGCACCGAGAGCGCGAGCTCGTGCGCCTCCTCGATCACGCGCCGGATCTCGTCGTCGATCTCGCGCGCGATCTCCTCCGAGTAGTCCGCCTCGGCGCCGTAGTCGCGGCCGAGGAACGGCTGGTCGAAGTTGCGGCCGAGCACGCGCGGCCCGAGCTTCTCGCTCATGCCGAAGCGCATGATCATCTGCTTCGCCATCTGGGTGATCTTCTCGAGGTCGTTCGCGGCGCCGGTCGTGACCTCGTGGAAGACGAGCTCCTCCGCCGCGCGGCCGCCGAGCGTCATCCCCATCTGGTGCATGAGCGCCGTGCGCGTCGTGAGGTACTTGTCCTCGGTCGGCAGCGAGATCGTGAGACCGAGCGCCTGGCCGCGGGAGACGATCGTGATCTTGTGGATCGGGTCGACGTGCTCGAGGTGGTGGCCGACGAGCGCGTGCCCCATCTCGTGGTAGGCGGTGATCTTGCGCTCGTGCTCCGAGAGGAGGCGTGCCTTCTTCTCCGGGCCGGCGACGACGCGCATGATCCCCTCCTCCAGCTCGTCCTGCTCGATGATCTTCTTGCCACGGCGCGCGGCGAGGAGCGCCGCCTCGTTGACGAGGTTCGCGAGATCCGCACCGGTGAAGCCGGGCGTGCCGGAGGCGAGCGTGTCGAGGTCGATCTCGGGCGCGAGCGGCTTGCCCTTCGTGTGCACCTCGAGGATCTTGCGGCGGCCGACGCGGTCGGGCCGGTCGACGACGATCTGCCGGTCGAAGCGTCCAGGGCGCAGCAGGGCCGGGTCGAGGATGTCGGGCCGGTTCGTGGCGGCGATGAGGATGATGTTGTCCTTCATCTCGAAGCCGTCCATCTCGACGAGCAGCTGGTTCAGCGTCTGCTCGCGCTCGTCGTGGCCGCCGCCGAGGCCCGCGCCGCGGTGCCGGCCGACGGCGTCGATCTCGTCCATGAAGACGATGCACGGCGCCGCCTGCTTCGCCTGCTCGAACAGGTCGCGCACACGCGAGGCGCCGACGCCGACGAACATCTCCACGAAGTCGGAGCCCGAGATCGAGAAGAAGGGAACGCCCGCCTCGCCCGCGACGGCTCTGGCGAGGAGCGTCTTACCGGTACCAGGCGGGCCGTAGAGGAGAACGCCCTTGGGGATCCGTGCGCCGAGCGCCTGGAACTTCTTCGGGTTCTCGAGGAACTCCTTGATCTCCTGCAGCTCCTCGACCGCCTCCTCGACTCCGGCGACGTCCTTGAAGCCGATCTTCGGCGAATCGGGAGTCATCCGCTTCGCGCGCGACTTGCCGAAGCTCATCACCTTCGAGCCGCCGCCCTGCACCTGGTTCATGAGGAAGATCCAGAAGCCGAACAGGAGCACGAACGGCAACAGGCTCGTGAGGATCGACCACCACGGCGACCCGCCGATGCCCTTCGAGTTGAAGCCGACGCCGTTCGCCTCCATCGTCTTCTCCAGCGCGGCCTCGGAGTTCGGCGAGGCGTAGTTGATGGAGACGTGGTTGCCACCGACCGTGGCCGTGACCGACTGGTGGTTCGGATCGATGACGACGTCCTGCACCGAGGCCGGCTGCATCTTGACAGCCTGGATGAACTGGGACGTCGTGAACGGCGTGTTCTTCGTGCCGTGGCCGCCCAGCGTCTGCAACGCCAGCCAGACGAGCGCCGCGATGATGACGAGGGGGAAGAGCGCGCTACGGAAGAAGCGATTCATAGGTGCTCTGGACTGAGGGTACCAGCGTTATGTATGTGCAACGGTGTCGCGAAGCCTGCGGCTACGCGCCCTCGAGCACCAGAGCCTCGTTCAGGACGCCGACGTAGGGGAGGTTGCGGTAGCGCTCGGCGAAGTCGAGGCCGTAGCCGATCACGAAGCGATTCGGGATCTCGAAGCCCGTGTAGCGGACGGGAACGTCGATCTCACGCCGCTCGGGCTTCGTCAGCAGCGCGCAGACCTCGAGCGTCGCCGGCTCGCGTGCCTCGAGATTCCGCATGAGATAGGAGAGCGTCAGGCCGGAGTCGATGATGTCCTCGACGACGAGCACATCGCGGCCCTCGATGTTGATGTCGAGGTCCTTGAGGATCCGCACGACGCCGGACGAGTCGGTGGAGGCGCCGTAGCTCGAGATGGCCATGAAGTCGATCTCGCACGACACCGTCAGGTGCCGCATCAGGTCGGCGAGGAAGAAGACGGCACCCTTGAGCACCCCGACGAGGAGCAGGTCGCGGCCCTCGTAGTCGGCGGAGATCTCGGCACCGAGCTCGGCGATCCGCCGCTGCAGCGGCTCTGCCTCGATCAGGATCTCGCCCACCGCGCGTTCCAGCTCAGTTGCGGACACGCTCGACCTCCACGTCGGGATGCTCGACGATTCCCGGCACGGCCACGACCTCGTCGCCGCTCACGACGAGCGGCCACGCCTCCCGCTCCGAACGGGGCACCTTCGCGTCCACGAACACGTCCTGAATCTTGCGTCTCCTCCCTGCGAGGCGGTCTCCCGGCCTCCACCCGCGCACTCTAAGCCCTGGCAGCGCCGAGCGGATAGTCCACGCGCCCCAGGTGATCTCGCCGGCGAGCTCCACCGGGCCTCGCTCGAGCCAGAGCCGCTCGTGCTCGCGCACCGCCTGCACGCCTCCGCCGAGGTCGACGCGCTTCGAGCCGACCGGCGAGGCGAGCAGCTCGGCGAGGGCGGGCGGCAGGGTCTCGCGCCGGTCGAGCGCGCGCAGGATGTTCTCGTCGGCGGCCGGATGGAGCCTGCGCAGCAGCGGCAGGATCTCGTCGCGGATCAGCCCGCGCTTCGTGGCGGCGTTCGAGGCGTCGACGCGGAAGGCGAGGCCGTGGTCGCGGCAATACGACTCCGTCTCCTCCCGCCAGAGCGGCAGGAGCGGGTGCACGACGCCGTCCTCGTTGCGCGGCGCGAGCCCGGTGGCGGAGCCGCGGGAGACGAGCCGGTAGAGAATCGTCTCCACCTGGTCGGAGGCCGTGTGCCCTGTCGCCCTGACCGAGTCGCGCTGCGCAACTCGGTAGCGCTGAGCCCGGAGCTCCGCCTCCGAGAGGCCGCGGCCGTCGCGCTCCACCACCTCGGCGCCGAGCCTCTCCGCGCAGAAGCGGGCGTCCGCCTCGGAGTCCGCGCCGCGGAGCCCGTGGTTCACGTGCAGCGCCGAGACCCGACAGCCGAGCGAGCCGAGCACGTGCCAGAGGCAGGTCGAATCCGCGCCGCCGGAGACGAGGCACGTGACCTCGCCGCCGGGCGCGATCAGCTCGTGCTCCCGGACGAAGCGCTCGACGCGCTCGCGCACGTCCTTCATCCGTCGATTGTGCCTACCACGTCGGGTCGGCGCACCAGCCTTCGAGGACGGAGAGCGCCTGCTCGAGCCCGGCGGCGCCGAACCGGTGCGGCCGGGCGTACTCGACGTGGACGTCGACACGGGGGCGCGGCGGCTCGCCGTCCCGGGCGAGGAGCAGGTAGGCGATCGGGAGCGCGTGGAGCACGGCGAGGATCGTCCGCTCGGGACGCTCGAGCAGCGCCCGGTACGCGGCCGCGTAGCGCTCGGCGATCGCGAGCCGGCTCTCGCCGCCGCCCGGGGCGTCCTCGCGCGAGCCGCGCGTCCACGCCCAGGCGCGGTACTCGTCGAGCGTCAGCCCCTCGAAGTCGCCCGCCCACGGGTCGGCGAGGCGCCGCTCCTCCGCCACCGGCACGTCTCGGTCGCCGAGGACGAGCTCGAGCGTCGCCCGGGTGCGGGGAAAACCGGTGTGGACGGCGAGGTCGAGCGGCTCGTCCACGAGCTCCCGCCCGAGCCCCCTCGCCTCCTCCTCGCCCCGCTCGGTCAGGCCCACGGCCGCCGCCGGGTCGCCGTTGAGACGCCCGCTCCGGCTGTACTCCGACTCGCCGTGCCGAGCGAGGATCAGCAGCCGCATCGTGCGAGGCTAGCCGCGCCTCGGCCGTGTCCGGTGCCAGGCACCGTCCCTCGAACGGGGGAGACGGAGTGGACACGTCCGCTCAGAAGACCAGCGAGCGGTAGGTGAGCTCGCGCGTCATCCCGATCGAGTCGTAGAGCCGCAGCGCGGGCGCGTTCTCGGGCCGGACGAAGAGGCAGACGATCGGCACCCGCTCGAGCAGGAGCCGGCAGAGGTCGGACAGCGCCCGCCGCGCATAGCCGCGCCGCCGCGCCTGGGGATCGACCCACACCTGCTGCAGCTGCACCGCCGTCGGCGTCCAGGCCGACGCCTCCGCCTTGAAGCGGATCACGCCGCCCTCGAGCCAGATCCACGACCGCCCCTCCTCGATCTGCTGCCACGTGCGCCGGCGGAAGCCGTCCGCGTCGCGGCGGAGCGGATCGATGCCGATCTCCTCCCGGTGCGCCGCGGCGCAGGCGGGCACGAGCAGGTCGAGGTCGTCGAGGCGCGCCGCCCGCAGGCCCGTCCCGCCCGGCTCGGGAGCGTCGCGCAACGCGTAAACGGGTTGGCCGGGCCGGTCGTCGCGCGGGCGCGGCATGCGGCGGCTTGCGGCGGACCAGAGCTCGCCGACGGCACGCTCCTCCCCGATCACCATCCGGGCGGCGCTCCGCCATGCCGCCGGGGCGAACGCGGCGCAGCCCGCGCCGGAGGGAACGACGTTGGCGCCCACGTGGCAGAGGGCGGTGAGGCCGTCCTCGTCGGCGAGAGCCACGAAGCGGCCGATCCCGCGCCGGGCGATGTCCTCGAGGAAGACGCGCTCGACCGGGTCGGCCGCGCAGAAGCGCAGGACGTCGTCGAGCGTCGGCGCGATCGGCACGGCCACCACGGGATCATCCCATCGCGGCCCGTCTACCACCGGAGGCCTGATGTGAGATCGGGCCGGGCTGCGGCCGCGTCCGACACGTCGCCGGGCAGCGGCCGCTTTCGCCACGTACGGCCGGCCGCCGTAGCGCTGCTACGCCGTCCGGGCGTCCGCGTCGCCCGGCTCGGTCTGGCCGCACCCGCAGCGGCGCCCCGAGTCTCCCGGCAAACCTCTAGAGTCGCGCCCATGCCAATCCATCTCCGCGCCGAGCCCGGCGACTACGCCGAAGCCGTCCTCCTCCCCGGCGACCCGCTGCGTGCGAGGTACATCGCCGACACGTACCTCGACGACGTGACCCAGGTCAACGAGGAGCGCGGGCTCCTCGGCTACACCGGCACCTGGGACGGAAGGCGCGTCTCGGTCCAGGGCACGGGCATGGGCTGTCCCGGCGCCACCATCGTCTTCGAGGAGTTGATCCAGCTCGGCTGCAAGCGGCTGATGCGCGTCGGCACGTGCGGTGGCCTGCAGCCGGACCATGCGCTCGGCGACCTCATCGTCGCCCTGACCGCAGTTCCCGCCGACGCGACGGCCATGCACCTCGTCGGCAACGAGCCGCACTGCCCGACCGCCTCGTGGGAGCTCGTCCACGGGGCCGTGCACGCCGCGAAGGAGCTCGAGCAGCCGATGCACGTCGGCCCGATCGTCTCGAGCGACGTCTTCTACAACCCGAGCGAGGGCCAGTACGAGCGCTGGTCGAGCCGCGGCGTCCTCGCCGTCGAGATGGAGGCGGCGGCGCTCTTCACCGTCGCCGCGCTCGGCGGCATCGGCAAGGTGCCGGGCGTCCAGGGCGGCTGCCTGGCCACCGTGTCGGACATCGTCGTCGAGGGAGAGTTCACGCGGATCTCGGACGACGAGCTGCGCGCGGCGGTCGACCGGATGACCCGGGTCGCGCTCATGACCGTGACCGCCGATTAGCACCGTCTTCCTCGTCAACCCGGCGTCGGCCGGCGGCTCGACGGGCCGGCGCTGGCCGGAGCTCGCTCACCGCGCGACGCAGCTCGGGCTCCCCGGCGACGTGCTCATGTCCGAGAGCGCGGGCCACATGACGCACCTCGCCCGCGAGGCCGCCGCGGCGTACGACCTGCTCGTCGTCGTCGGCGGCGACGGGACGCTGAACGAGGTCGTGCACGGGATCGGCGGGATCGACGGCCCCGCCGTCGCGCTCGTCCCCCGCGGCACCGGCCGCGACTTCGGACGCAGCTTCGGGATCGGAGCGCGGTTCGACGACGCCATCCGGATCGCCGTCTCCGGCGAGACCCGCACGCTCGACCTCGGGCGCGTCTCCTACCGCGCCTGGAGCGGCGAGGACGCGGGGGGCTGGTTCGCGAACATCGGCGGCGTCGGGATCAGCGGCGCGATCGCGCGGCGGGCGAACGAGCAGACGAAGGCCTTCGGCGGCCGCGTCTCGTATCTGGCTGCGATCGTCTCGGTCTTCCGCCACTGGGAGGTCTGCGAGCTCGAGCTCGACGTCGACGGCGAGCGGCGGAGCGGGCTCATGCACGAGGTCTTCGTCGCGAACGGGGCCTACCTCGGCGGCGGCCTGCACATGTGCCCCGAGGCCGACCCGGGCGACGGGCTGTTCGACGTGCTCGCGCTCGGCCATCTGACGAAGCGCGACCTCGCCTTCACGCTGCCCAAGGCCTACTCGGGGAGGCACCTGCCGCATCCGAAGGCCGAGCTGCTGCGGGGCCGCGTCGTCACCGTCGACGCCGAGCAGCCGCTGCCGCTGCAGCTCGACGGCGAGCAACCCGGGACGACGCCCGTGCGGTTCGAGATCGTGCCGGGCGCGCTGCGGCTGCGGGTTCCCCGTGCGCAGCCTTCGTAGCGTCGGGCTCGCGGCGGCGGCCGCCTACGCGGCGCTCGCGGGGCTCGTCGCCTCGGGTGCGGCGACCGGACTCGACCAGTGGGCGAACACGCACGCCATGCCGCTCGCCGCCAACACGCCCGGGCCGCCGCCGACGCTGCTCGAGTCGCTCGTGCCGCTCCTCCATGCGGAGCTCCATCCGGCCGGAACAGCGGTCACCGCGATCGTCACGCTGCCCGGGCAGGTCCTCGTCTCGCTCCTGTTCGTCCTGCTGGCCGCCTGGAGGTTGCTGGCGCACGACCGCCTCGACGCCGCAGCGGGCTGGGTCGCGGCCTGGCTCCTCGGCTCGGCCGTCGAGCTGCTCTGCAAGCACGTCCTCACCCGGCCGCCGCTGCACCGGGCCGGCGTGCACGTCGCCGCGTTCGACTCCTCCTGGCCCAGCGGACACGCCCTGCGCTGCGCGATCGTCGCCTGCGCGCTCGCCGCCGCCTGGCCACGGCTGCGCCCCGCGCTCGGGATCTGGCTCGCAGCCGCCGTCGTCCTGCTCGAGCTCGCGGGCGCCCACACGCCGACCGACTTGCTCGGCGGGCTGCTGCTCGCAGCGGTCGCCGCCGCGGGCGTCGTGGCGCTCGAGCGCTCAGGTCTTCTTGGCCGCCGAGCCGCCCTTGGTCGCGCCGGAGCGCGAGCCGGCTGACGACGTCCGGCTGCCGCTCCCGGAGAGCGCGTCGACACGCTCCTCGAGGGTGCTGAGCCGCTGCTCGAGCTCCTCGAAGCCACGCGTGCGCCGCTGGAGCTCGTCCACCCGGTCGCCGAGCCCCTTGAGTGCCTGCAGGACGCGGTCCGCGCCGGGCGCTTCGGACAGACGCTGGATCGCCTCCTCGCTCAGGTCGGCCAGCCGGCCCAGCAGGTCCCGGTCCTGTTTCCGCTCCGCCATCGCTCCTCCTCGTCGTCGGCTCGTCACTCGACGATACCCGGCAGCGCCGTCGCCACCGCGCGGAGCGTCTCGCCGGCGCCGGCGTCGACCGTGATCTCGGCGCGGGCGTCCCAGGGCGTGGCGCCGCGGTTGACGATCGCGAGCGCGCCGCCGGTTGCGAGCGTCTCCACGGGCAGCCCCGCCACCGGGTAGACCTCGAGCGACGAGCCGACGACGAGCAGGAGCCGGGCCTCCGCCGCGAGCCGCTGCGCCCGCTCGATCGCGGCGGCGGGCAGCAGCTCGCCGAACATCACCACGCCGGGCTTGAGCACCTCGCCGCAGGCGGGGCACGGCGGCAGCGGCAGCTGCCCTACGACCTCCGCCATCGGCACGCGGGCGCCGCAGCGGACGCACTCCGCCTCGCGCAGCGAGCCGTGCACCTCGACGATCTGGCGCGAGCCGGCACGGGCGTGGAGGCCGTCGACGTTCTGCGTCACGACCGCGCGGATCCAGCCGCGCTGCTCGAGCTCGGCGAGCGCGCGATGGCCCTCGTTCGGCTCTGCCTCGCCGAGCACGTCCAGGCGCAGGGCGTAGAACTCCCAGACCCGCGCCGGGTCGCGGCGGAAGGCGTCGACGTGCGCGACCTCGAACGGGTCACACTGCGCCCAGATCCCCTCGGCGGAGCGGAAGTCGGGGATGCCCGACTCGGTGCTGATCCCCGCGCCGGTCAGGACGACGCACGGCTGCCGCTCGCGTACGAGCTCGGCCAGTTGCCGGACCCGGTCAGCGACGACCACGGGGCCCCGGGACGGACGGATCGGACGCGGTAGGAATCTGCCCTGTTTTCACGTATTGCGATACGTTCTCAGCCGGCTCTTGGGCGAAGGATGGCCGGTGCGCCGGCCGATCCGGGATCTGTTGCGAGACGAGGGAGACGAAGATGCGGTTGAGAGGGTCGTACGTGCTGGCCGCGGCAGCGACGAGTGTGGTGGTCTTGCTGGGTTCGGCCGGGCCGGCTGCGGCGGCGAACCTGCATTGCGGTGAGCAGATCACGTCCAGCGTGACGCTGATCGGGAACCTGGACTGCTCGAGCTCCGGTGCCCCGGCGCTGTGGATCGGCGCGGACAACGTGACGCTGAACCTGAACGGGTTCAAGGTCACCGGTGACAGCGGCGCAAACGTGATCGACAACTTTGCCAACGGCACCGGCGGGACGACGGCGGATACGCCGGCGAACGGGACGACGATCAAGAACGGGACGCTCGTCGTCAACGGCCCCAACGACGGTGTCGACAACGGCTTCGGCGGCTCGAAACTGACCCTCGACGTCGTGAACATCGTCAGTGACGGCACTGCGGTGCATGGCGTCTTCTCTCAGGATGGGTCGAACACCACGGTTCTGGACGGGTCGATCCGCGGCGTCACCTCCGGCGTCACAATCTGGGATGAGACCGGTGACCTGGTCAAGAACGTCACGATCGCGCCGTACCTCGGCCAGGGTTGTGCTGGTGTCTGGGAGGTGTCTGGTACGACGAACATGGTCGTCGGTAACGCGTTCAGCCAGTTCGACCCGGTCAATCAGGCGCAGACCTGTTCCGGCCTGTTCACCGTCGCCAGCGCGGGTACGCAGTTCACGGGGAACACGGTCACCGGGATATACGCGGGTGTCCTCGCGGCCGAGGATGCGGGTCTGGTGGTCACGAGCAACGTGATGGACGGCAACGAGATCGGTGTCGAGGTCGGTGCGTCCTCGGGTGACCTGATCGCGGGCAACTACGTCAAGAACAGCGCCGGGTTCGGCGTCCTCGACTCCGGCTCGTTCAACAACACGTACAACGGCAACATCCTGACGAGCAACGGCAGCGCCGGGAACCTCCCGAGCTACTACATCGACTCCGAGGGCTCGGGCCCGGTGACGATGGTCGACAACTACGCCCGCCTGAGCTACGCCGCGGGCTTCCAGATCGTCGGCGCCTACAGCGCGAGCGTGTCTGGTCCCCCGTACAGCTCGTTCGTGGGCAACAACGCGATCGGCAACGGCACCGGCGGCGGCGCGGGCTTCCTCTCCTACTACAACGTGGGTTCCACCTGGAGCCAGAACACCGCCTACGCGAACGCGTCCGACGGGTTCGTGTTCGACCAGCCGTGGCGTCAGATCATCACGGGGAACAGCGCGAAGCTGAACGGCGACGACGGCTTCCTCTTCACCGAGGCCAACGAGAACAACCAGCCGCTGGCGGTGACCGACAACTCGGCCACCTACAACGGCGGCTACGGCTTCTCCGGCTGGGAGGACGAAGGCGAGGCGCCGCCCCCGTACCCGGTCTCGGGCAGCGGCAACACCGGCGGCGGCACCAACGGCCTCGGCGACTGCTACCTCGTCGCCGGCTGCAGCTAGACCGGCAACCCTCTCGACCAGCGCACGGGGCGGGCCGCGGAAACGCGGCCCGTCCCGCAGCAGGGGATTGCAGCCATTCCGGTGCACATCGGGTCGGGCACTGCGGTCATTCGTACGTGACGCGCGCGAAGCCCGGCCAGTCGGCGCGGGCGAAGAAGACGTCCATCTGCCAGAGCGTGCCGTCGCGCGGACGGTGCATCACGTCCACGACCTCGACCGGCCGGAAGCCGTGCTCGTGCAGGGACGCGCAGAGCTCCCAGAAGAGGAGGCAGCCAGGCTCGATCTCGTAGTTGTAGGCCTCGACGATCCAGGCCGCGCTGCGCGAGAGCGTCTCGGCCGCGCCCGCGAGGATCTCGCGCTCCACGCCGTGCGTGTCGAGCTTGACGAGGAACGGCGGCTCGGCACCCGCGAGTGCCTCGTCGAGGGTCGTCACGGGCACCTCGATCGACGCCTCCGACGGTGCCTTCTGCAGGACGCCGCCGAAGGGGTCGGCTGCGTCGAAGAGCGAGACGCCGCTCTCGGCACCGACGGCGCTCCGCACGACCGACACGCGGGGATGCACGGCGGCGAACTCGTCGAGGGCGGCCGAGTGGGCCGGCTGCGGCTCGAAGAGAACGTACGCCGCCTCCGGGAAGACCTCCAGCGCGAGCGCGCTCCACTGCCCGTCCGAGGCCCCCACGTCGACGACGGTCGCCGGCGCGACCCCGATCCCGGCGAGCAGGCCCAGCCCGGCCGCCATCCCGCTCTCGGGCACGGGGCGCCGGAGAACGCTGCGCGCGACACGCCGAAACACCCGTCGATCCTAATCGCGTCGTAGAGTTGGCCGGTGGACGGTTTCACGTTCTCGACGCCGGTGCGCGTGCGCTTCGCGGACACCGACGCGCAGGGCGTCGCCCACAACTCCGCCTACCTCGTCTGGTTCGAGGTGGCGCGCGTCGAGTACCTGCGCGCGTTCGCCGGCGGCTACCAGAAGCTCCGCGACCACGGCATCGAGGCGATCGTGCTCGAGTCGCTCTGCCGCTACCGGCTGCCGGCGCGCTTCGACGACGAGCTCGTCGTCCACACCCGCTGCCTCGGCCTCCGCGGAGCGCGCTTCCGCTACGAGTACGCCATCGCGCGGGGGGACGAGCTCGTCGCCGACGGGCACACGGAGCACGCGTGCGTCGACGCGCGGACACTGCGGCCGACCCGGGTGCCGGAGTGGCTCGCCGAGGCGATCCGGGCCGCGGAGGGAGAGGGCGGCTAGCCCTTCGGCATGAAGATCTCGCGCGCGATCACGAGCCGCTGGATCTGCGACGTGCCCTCGTAGATCTGGAACAGCTTCGCGTCGCGCATGAGCTTCTCGACCGGGTACTCCTTGATGTACCCGTAGCCGCCGAAGACCTGCACCGCGTCGGTGGTGACCTTCATCGCCGTGTCGGCGGCGAACCGCTTCGCGAACGAGGAGTAGAGGGTCGCCTCGCGCGGCCCGGCGTTGTCGAGCATCCAGGCCGACTGCCAGCAGAGGAGACGCGCCGCCTGGATCTCGGTCGCCATGTCCGCCACCATGAAGTTGACGCCCTGGTGCATGGCGATCGGCAGGTCGAACGTGACGCGCTCCTTCGCGTAGTCGACCGCGTGCTCGTACGCCGCCTGCGCCACGCCGACCGCTCCGATCGCCGTGCCCGGCCGCGTGAAGTCGAGCGTCGCCATCGCGATCTTGAAGCCGTCGCCTTCCTCGCCGAGCCGGTTCTCGACCGGGACGCGCGCGTCCTGGAGCGCGAACGCCGACGTGTCGGTCGAGCGCTGCCCCATCTTGTCGAGGTGCTGCTCGATCGTGACGCCGGGCGTGTCCATCGGGACGACGAAGGCCGACATGCCCCGGTGGCCCGCCTGCGGGTCGGTCTTCGCGAAGACGACGGACCAGGCCGCGTACCCCGCGTTCGTGATGAACGTCTTCGAGCCGTTGAGGACGTACTCGTCTCCCTCGCGGACGGCCGTCGTCTTCAGGGCCGCGACATCGGAGCCCGCGCCGGGCTCCGAGAGGCCGAAGCTCGCGAGGATCGGCGACTCGATCAGCGGCGGCAGCCACTTCGCCTTCTGCTCGGCGGAGCCGTAGAGGATCACGGGGCCGGCGCCGAGACCGTTCGCGGTGATCGAGGTGCCGATGCCGGAACAGCCCCAGTAGAGCTCCTCGCCGACGAGCATCCCGTCGAAGGCCGACAGCCCGAGACCGCCGTACTCCTCCGGCACGTGCACGTTCATCAGCCCCACCTCGTGCGCCTTCGCGATCACGTCGACGGGGTGCTGCATCTTCTCGTCGTACTCCGCCTCCTTCGGGCGGATCTCCTTCGCGGCGAAATCGCGCGCCAGGCGGCGCAGCTCCTTCTGCTCCTCCGTCAGCGCAAAGGAGACGCCCGCAGCAGTCGTCTCGTCGATGGCGGCCACCGAGCTCCTCCAGTGTCTCGATTGACTCGTCAGTCAACGATACCGCGACCGCGCCGCGACGCATACGATTGGGGTCGTGGCCACGACCGCGAAGCACAGCGAGACCGATCCGCGCGACTTCCTGCTGCTCGACTCCCTCCTCGACGAGGAGGAGCGGGCGCTCCGGGACACGGTGCGGCAGTTCGTGCGGGAGCAGATCCTCCCCGAGGTCGGCGACTGGTTCGAGCAGGCGATCCTGCCGCGGGAGCTCGCTCGGGAGTTCGGCAATCTCGGCCTCTTCGGCATGCACCTCGACGGCTACGGCCTGCCCGGCGCGAGCTCGGTCATGTACGGCCTCACGTGCCTCGAGCTGGAGGCCGGAGATTCCGGCGTCCGCAGCTTCGTCTCGGTGCAGGGCTCGCTCGCGATGTTCGCGATCTGGAAGTGGGGCTCGGAGGAGCAGAAGCAGCGCTGGCTGCCGCCGATGCACACGGGCGAGGTGATCGGCTGCTTCGGGCTCACCGAGGCGGATGCCGGCTCCGATCCCGGCTCGATGCGGACGACGGCGAAGCGCGACGGCTCCGACTGGATCCTCAACGGCTCGAAGATGTGGATCACGAACGGGACGATCGCCGACGTCGCGGTCGTCTGGGCGCGCACCGAGGACGGGGCGATCAACGGCTTCCTCGTCGAGCGCGACATGCCCGGCTTCGAGGCTCCCGAGATGCACCGGAAGATGTCGCTGCGGGCCTCCGTGACCTCGGAGCTCGTCCTCCGCGACGTGCGCGTGCCCGAGGAGAGCCGCTTCCCCGAGACCTCGACGCTGCGCGGCCCGCTCTCCTGCCTGAACGAGGCGCGCTTCGGCATCGTCTTCGGCGTGATGGGCGCCGCGCGCGCGTGCTTCGAGTCGGCGCTCGACTACGCGAAGGAGCGGATCGTCTTCGGCAAGCCGATCGCCGGCTACCAGCTGACGCAGCAGAAGCTCGCGGAGATGGCGCTCGAGGTCAACCGCGGCTCGCTGCTCGCCCTCCACCTCGGCCGGATGAAGGACGAGGGGACACTGCTGCCCGACCACGTCTCGCTCGGGAAGATGGGCAACGTCCGTGCTGCGCTCGAGGTGGCGCGCTCGGCCCGCTCCGTCCTCGGCGGCAACGGGATCACCCTCGAGTACCCGGTGATCCGGCACATGAACAACCTCGAGTCCGTGATCACGTACGAGGGCACGCACGAGGTGCACACGCTCTCCGTCGGCAAGGCGCTGACCGGCGAGAGCGCCTTCCGCTGAGGCCGGTGGCAGCCACCGTCACGTCTCTGTGACGAGTCAGCGCTCTCGACCAGGCGATCCGCGACGAAGTTCTGACGGTTTCGTGATGGTGGCTGCCACCGGCCGTCAGAGTCCC
Organism: uncultured Gaiellales bacterium; assembly: GCA_964602945.1. GTDB lineage: Bacteria > Actinomycetota > Thermoleophilia > Gaiellales > Gaiellaceae > Palsa-739. The sequence continues at coordinate 5,906 of CAZRTE010000044.1, read as the reverse complement.
GGCCCCTCGCGCGGCGGCAGCGGGCTCTGCGGGAGGCCCCCGCGCGGCTCGCCCTCGTTGTAGACCGACGGCGCGACGTCGTTCGGTCCGTCCGGGTAGAAGACGCTCGCGAGTCGCTGGATCTGCAGCCGCCCGGAGCCGAGCTCGAACTGGCCGCCGCCGTAGAGCCCGATCCCGCGCTCCTCGCAGGCGTCGATCGTCGCCAGCAGCTCCCGCACCGTGCCGAAGCGGGAAGGCTTGATGTTGAGCCAGCGCGGCCGGAGCGGCAACGCGTCGAGATCGGCGAGGGAGTGGACGGGCGCGTCGAAGCTCAGCCGCTCCTCCGCCCCGGCGAGCGCCTCGCGGCAACCGTCCTCGAGCCAGGGATCCTCGATCACGACGTCCGGAAGCTCCTCCGCCACCGCCCGGTACAGCTCGGGGTCCGGGGCGAGGTCGACGCTCGTGCCGCGGTAGTACGCCTTGAGGTCGACGACGCGGACGCGGTCGAGCGCACGCAGGCCCTGCAGGAGCTCGCGGCTCCAGTCCGTCTCGGCGTCGAGCTTGAACTCGAGCCCCGGCGCGACCGCGAGCCAGCGCTCGGGCGCGGCCCGGGTGGAGGCGACGAAGCGCACCGGTCGCTCCTCGCGGCCGAAGGCCTCGCCGAGGCCGAGCCCGTTCTGGCGGAGCGCGAGGTCGAGCGCCGCGCTCTCGAAGGCCCAGCGCCGGTGGTCCTGGCCCGTGTGGTCTTCCGGATCGCCGCCCCAGAGCGCGAGCTCGTCGAGGCGGCGGGAGAAGCGCTCGAGCGTCCACGCGCCGGCGAGCCCCAGGTCGGCCGGGACGTGAGCGTGGTCGTCCGCGGTGTACGTGACGTCCTCGCCCTCCCCCACGAGGCCGTCGCCGGCGAGCGCGACGACCGTGGTGACGCGCGTCCAGCCCGACGGCGTCTGCGACTCGCGCCGTTGCAGCGCGTAGCCGTCGACGCGGAGCGGCAGACCTGAGACGGGTTCCCAGAGCGACATACTGGAGCGAGCATATGAGGCGGAGCCTGCTCGTCACAGCAGTTGCAGCTCTCGTGGTCGCCGCTCCCGCCGCCGCGGGGCTGCCGCGGGCCGGCGCGCTCGTCCCCGGCCGGTCGCTCGGCGGCGTCCACCTGGGCGAGACCGCGCACGCCGTCCGCGCCTCGCTCGGGACGTTCTACGGCACCTGCCGCGGCTGCCCCGGCCGCACCTGGTACTTCACCTACCGCAAGTTCGACCGGCACGGCCTCGCGGTCGAGTTCGAGCGGGGACGGGTCTCCGCCGTGTACACGCTCTGGCAGCCGTCCGGCTGGCATGCCCCCCACGGGCTGCGCCTCGGCGCGAAGCCGCTCGCCGTGCACGAGCGCGCCGGGCCGCTGCGCACGATCGTCTGCGCCGGCTACGACGCGCTCGTCAGGGATGCCGGGCCGACCCGCACGGTCTACTACGTCTTCGGCGGCCGTCTCTGGGGCTTCGGCCTCTTCAGCGCCGGAGCGAGCCCGTGTCGCTGATCGAGCTCCCGGACGTCGAGCGCGCCGCGCAGCGGCTCGCCGGCATCGCGCACCGGACGCCCGTCTTCACCTCCCGGACGCTCGACGGGCTGACCGGCGCGAGCGTCCACGTCAAGGCGGAGTGCTTCCAGCGCGGCGGCGCCTTCAAGTTCCGCGGCGCCTACAACAAGATCTCGTCGCTGCCCGGGGACGCGCTCCGGCGCGGCGTCCTCGCCTACTCCTCGGGCAACCACGCGCAGGCGGTCGCGCTCGCGGCCCGGCTGCTCGGCTCGGAGGCGACGATCGTCATGCCCGAGGACGCGCCCGCGGCGAAGCTCGAGGCGACCCGCGGCTACGGCGCCGAGGTCGTCCTTTACGACCGCTGGAGCGCGAACCGGGAGGAGATCGGCGCGCAGCTCGCCGCCGAGCGCGGCCTCGAGCTCGTGAAGCCGTACGACGACCCCTTCGTGATGGCCGGGCAGGGGACGGTCGCGCTCGAGCTCCTCGAGCAGGTGCCGGGGCTCGACCTGCTGCTCGCCCCGGTCAGCGGCGGCGGCCTGATCGCGGGCTGCTCGACCGCGGCGAAGGCTCTCCAGCCTGACATCCGCGTCGTCGGCGTAGAGCCGGAGGCGGGGGACGACACGCGCCGCTCGCTCGCCGCGGGCGGGCGCGTCCGGATCGAGGTGCCGCGCACGATCGCCGACGGCCTCCAGGTGCCCGAGCCCGGCGAGCTGACCTTCGAGGTCAACCGCCGCACCGTCGACGAGATCGTCACCGTGAGCGACGAGGAGATCGTCGCCGCCATGGTCTTCCTCCACGAGCGCATGAAGCTCGTCGCCGAGCCGAGCGGCGCAGTCGGCGTCGCCGCACTCCTCGCGGGGAAGGTCGACGCCACCGGCCGCACCGCCGGCATCGTCCTCTCGGGCGGGAACGTGGGCGCCGCGCGATTCGCGGAGCTCGTCAGCTCGGCTCGACGAGCAGGCCGCGCAGGGTGATCGCGAGCAGCGTCCGCTCGGCGACGGCCACGTCCTCCTCGCCGGCCTCGAGCCGGCCGAGCACCCAGCCGGTCAGCAGCTCGTCGATCGAGCCGTAGACGACGGTCGCAGCCATGCGCGGGTCGACGTCGGACCGGAACTCACCGCGCTCGATCCCACGGCGGATCACGCGCTCGACCGCCTCGATCGGCTGCACGAGCTCGCTCAGCCGCGCCGCCAGCTCGGGACTGCGGGCGAACTCGCGCACGACGACGTGCACGACGTCCGGCAGGTGGAGCCACGTACGAAGGACGATCGCCGCGATGTGCCGCAACTGGTCGACGGCGGGCTCGTCGCTCTCCTCGACGCTCGCGATCCGGGCGAGGAGGACGCTCCAGTTCTCGTGGAACACGGCCTCGAGCACGTCGTCCTTCGACTCGAAGTAGTGGTAGAGGAGCCCGTGCGCGACGCCGGCCTCCCCGGCGATGTCGCCGACGCGGGTCGCATGGAAGCCCTTGCGCGCGAACACGCGCACGGCTGCGTCGAGAATCTGCCGCCGTTTGTCCTCGACGGCTGCGGCTCGCTCGGCCAAGGTGGCGAGAGACTACTTCTTCGGCTGCTGCCCGTCCGTCCCCGGCGGGGGCGCCGGGACGGCCTCCTGCACGGCGCCGGCGAGCCGTCCGACGGCCTGCTGCAGGTCGTTCGGGATGATCCAGAGCTTGTTCGACTCGCCCTGTGCGATCTGCGGCAGCACCTGCAGGTACTGGTACGCGAGCAGCTCCGCGTCGGGCTTGCCCTCGTGGATGGCCCGGAAGACGGTCTCGATCGCCTTCGCCTGCCCCTCGGCCTGGAGCATCGTCGCTTCGCGCTGGCCCTGCGCGCGCAGGATCGCACCCTGCCTCTCGCCCTCGGCCGTGAGGATCTGCGACTGCTTCTGGCCCTCCGCCTGGAGGATCGTGGCCCGCTTCTCCCGGTCGGCACGCATCTGCTTCTCCATCGCATCCTGGATCGAGGCGGGAGGGTCGATCGCCTTCAGCTCGACCCGGTTGACCCGGATGCCCCACTTGCCGGTCGCCTCGTCGAGAACGCCGCGCAGCTGGCCGTTGATCTCGTCGCGCGAGGTGAGCGTCTTCTCGAGCGTCATCGCGCCGATCACGTTGCGGAGCGTCGTCACGGTGAGCTGCTCGATTCCCTGGATGTAGTTCGCAATCTCGTACGACGCCGACTTCGCATCGGTGACCTGGAAGTAGATGACGGTGTCGATGTTGACGACGAGGTTGTCCTCGGTGATCACCGGTTGCGGCTTGAAGGACACGACCTGCTCGCGCAGGTCGAGCAGTGGGCGCACGCGGTCGATGAAGGGGACGAGCAGCGCGAGCCCCGGCGAGAGCGTGCGCGAGTAGCGGCCGAGCCGCTCCACGACGCCGGCGCGGGCCTGGGGGACGATTCGGACTGTCCGCGACAGGCTGACGAGGACGACGACGGCGACGATTGCGATGACGATCCAGACGACCATGCGGAACCTCCGCTCCTATCGGTAGACGAGCGCCGTGGCGCCCTCGATCTGCGCGACCTCGACCTGCGTACCCGCCTCGAACACCTCGTCGGGCATGTAGGAGCGCGCACTCCATTCCTCTCCGCCGATGCGAACCCGCCCGCCCTGCTCGTCCACCCGCTGGAGGACGACCGCCTTGGCGCCCTCGAGCGCGGCGGCGCCGGTGCGGATGGCGCGCGGCATCGTCAGGTGCGCCCGCGCGATCGGGCGCAGGAGCCCGAGCGAGGCGAACGACCCGGCGCCGAAGACGACGATCTGCACCCAGACGGGCCCTCCCGCGGCGGCGGTGATCGTGGAGGCGACCGCCGCGAGGGCGATCAGGCCGAGGAAGAACAGCCCCGGCGTGAAGATCTCGCCGACCGCGAGGAAGACGGCCACGATGGCCCAGGCAACCCAGGCGGGCATGTAGACAGACTACGCCCAGGAATCGAGGACCGGGAGGAGCCCGCCCAGAGTCTCGATCCTGGGCTCGAAACCGAGGTGTGCTCCCTCCCGGTCGAGCAGGACCGCCCGCATGCCGACCGCGAGCGCCCCCTCGACGTCGTCTGCGACCGTGTCGCCGACCATCACGGCCTCCGGAGGCTCGACACCGAGCAGGTCGAGCACGGCCCGGAAGATCGAGCCGTGCGGCTTCGTGCGGCCGTGGTGGAAGGAGCCGATCCCCGCGTCGACGTCGAGGCCGTGATGGCGGGCGAACTCGTCCACGTCGCGAGCCGAGTTGGAGACGAGCCCGAGACGCAGGCCGGCCCCGCGGAGGCGCGCCAGCGTGTCGAGGACGTCGTCGTAGAGCTCGAAGTTCTCGTGCTGCTCCCAGCCGCGCGTGATCTCGACCGCGCAGTCGTAGGCGGAGTCGGCGTCGCCGCCCATCCCGCGCACGATCCGCTCGGTGAAGCGGAACCAGATCTCGTCGTCGTGCTCGAGCTCCGGGTGGCGGCGGAGGTCGGTGAGGGCGGCGTCGCGCGCGACCGCGTAGCGGCTCGGATCGAGGGTGAGGCCGTGGCGAGCGCCGGCGCGGACGTAGCCCTCCGGGCCGAGCTCCGGCCCCGGCCGCGCGAGCGTGAAGTCCACGTCGAAGAGGACGGCCCTCAGCGCAGCCACTCGACCACCGCTGAGCGGTCGACAGAGCTGTCCTCACTCCAGGCGACCGTCTGCACGACGGTCCAGCCGCGGGCGCGCTCGCGGTCGAGGCCGAGCTCCGCGCAGAGCCGGTCGAGTCGGTAGAGGACGTCGCGCTTCGCACGGCCGAGCTCGAAGCTGCGGACGATCGGCGCGACGGCGAACTCGCGCTCCGCCGCGAGCGGCTTCGGGTCGATCACGAGCCACGGCTCCCGCCGCGCCGCGAGGACGTTGTCCCCGTGGAGGTCCTGATGGACGAGCACGAGCTCTCCCTGCGTGGCCGCGAGCTCCCGGGCGAGCACGCCCACCTCGCCGGCGAGGTCCCACCACGCCGCCTCCTCCGCGAGGGTGCGAAAGCCGGTCGCGTCCTTCCAGAGCCGCGGCAGAAGCCCGATCAGGACGCCGAGCGGGTCGTCCGCGCCCTGGGAGAGCGGCGTGCCCGGCTCGCAGCGCTCGAGTAGGAGGGCGTGCCGGTCGTCGTCCCGGCGGAGCAGGCGGATCGCGCCGTTCCCGTCCCAGCGCTCGAGCGCGTCCGCCTCCTGCTCGTCCTCGCGGTGCGTGTGCTGGAGCTTGAGCACGGCGGGCGTGCCGTCGGGCAGCTCCGCGCGCACGACGTAACCGGCCGCGCCGGGCGGGTACGGCTCGCCGAGGCGCAGGCCCCAGTCCTGTGCAACGGCTGCGGCGAGCGGCTCGGGCATCCCCGCTACCCTATGGCCCGTTCTCGGGGTGTGGCGCAGCCTGGTAGCGCGCTCCGTTCGGGTCGGAGAGGTCCCCA
>CAZRTE010000043.1:0-21253 GCA_964602945.1 uncultured Gaiellales bacterium | reverse complement strand
CGCCACCGGCGTCCCCCACACCGCCATCACCGCATCCCCGATGAACTTCTCCACCACCCCGCCGTAGAGCTCGATCAACCGGCGGCACGTGTCGAAATAGCGGGAGAGAAGCTCCCGCACGTCCTCCGCGTCCCTGGACGCCGACAACGAGGTGAACCCGACCAGGTCCGCGAACAACACCGAGACCAGCCGCCGCTCCGCCACCGGAGCTGCCACCGGCGCAGCCGCCGCGGGCTCCGGCGCAGGCGCCGCCGCCGTCAACGACGCACCGCAGCTGCCGCAGAACCGCTGTCCCGGCGGGTTCTCGGCCCCGCAGGAGCCACACACGGCTGCCAGCGCCGTGCCGCAGCTGCCGCAGAACCTCTGCCCGGCCGGATTCTCGGCGCTGCAGTTGGGACAGACGGTCACGCCCCAAGCGTAGAAGGACCCAGCCGCGAGCACCAGGCGCCTCGCGCGGTCCCCGGCGGCGTGCTACATGCCCATCGCGTGGTAGCCGCTGTCGACGTACAGCGTCGTCCCCGTCACGTTGCGGGCGCCGTCGCCGAGCAGGTACGCAGCGGCTCCGCCGACGTCGTCGGCGGAGATGTGACGGTGGAGAGGCGCGCGCTCCTCGACGATGTCCTCCATCGTCGTGAAGCCGGCGATCGAGCGGGCGGCGAGGGTGCGCACGGGCCCGGCCGAGACCGCGTTGACGCGGATGTTCTTCGCGCCGAGATCCCACGCGAGGTACTTGACGCACGAGTCGAGAGTCGCCTTCGCGACGCCCATCACGTTGTAGTGCGGCACGGCTCGCTCGCCGCCGAGGTAGGTCATCGTCAGGATCGAGCCGCCGCCGGCCTTCTCCATGAGCGGCTCCGCGGCGCGCGCGCAGGCGACGAGCGAGTACGCGCTCACGTCGAGCGCCAGCCAGAAGCGGTCGCGCGGCGTGTCGGTGAAGCGCCCCTCGAGGTCTTCCGCCGCCGCGAAGGCCACGGAGTGGACGAGGAGGTCGAGCTCGCCGCCGAACGCCTCCCCCACCTCGCCGAACACGCGCGCGACGTCCTCGTCCGAGCGGACGTCACACTCGGTCACGAGCGGCGAGTCGACCGATCCCGCCAGGTCGCGGACGCTCTTCTCGATCCGCTCTCCCTGGTAGGTGAAGGCGAGCTGCGCGCCGCCCGCGGCGAGCTGCTGCGCGATCGCCCACGCGATCGAGCGCTTGTTCGCGACGCCGAGGACGAGCCCCCGCTTGCCTTCGAAGGCTCCGGGCATGGGCGCGATCCTAGTGCGTTCAGACCATCGCCGTGCCGTCTGCAAGCTGGGCGATGAGGCGACCCGTCATGCCTCCGGCCGTGCCCGCCGCTACCCTCTTCCCGTGAGCGGCGACGAGATCATCTTCGTGGTCGAAGACGCTCCCGAGGGTGGATACCAGGCGCGCGCGCTCGGCCACTCGATCTTCACCGAGGCCGACTCGCTCGAGCAGCTCCGCGAGATGGTTCGTGACGCCGTCGGCTGCCATTTCGAAGACTCCGACCGCCCGAGCGTGATCCGGCTCCATCTTGTGAAGGACGAGCTTCTCGCTACATGAGGCTTCCCCGAGACCTCTCGGGCGATGCGCTCGCAGCGAGCCTTCAGCGGTACGGCTACCAACCGACGAGACAGAGCCGACCTCATTGCGCAACTCTTCCGGCGCTGAGCGAGCCCGTTCGAACTACCTACGGAAGGGCGACCGTCCGGCCGTCGGCGAAGTGGGCGACGAGATCCTGGATCTCGTACGCCGAGGTCGGCTGCTCGTAGGCCCAGACGTTGTCCCTGACCGGGACGGTCACCGCTTCGCCTCGCACGGTGAACGAGACGGAGGTGACGCCGTCGAGAGCGACGCCGTAGACCAGCATCCGAGTCATCGTTCCGTTGTTCTCGACGACGAACGTCGTCGGATCGGACGACGAGAGAGCCGAGCCGCAGCTCGCGCCGTCGCCTTCGACCACGACACAGAGGTTCCCGCGCGTGCTCGCGACCACCCAGATCTTGTGGCCGCTCGGCAACTGACCGACGAGACGGGAACTGTCGGGCACGAGATGGCAGAGATCCGTGTAGAAGGGCGCGTTTGCGCAACTCTCCCGCACCCAGGGGATCTGGGGGGACGCGTCCGCGGGGCTCTGCGGATGGTCGGCGGCGCTGATCCCGTCGAAGGCGCCGAAGCCGGCAGCGATCGCCACTCCCGCGCCCGTGAGCGCGCCCACGGCGACGGCCGCCACCAGCACGGGCCGCCAGCGCCGCCGAGCCCGCTGCCCACGCAGCGTCACCGGCTCGAGGCGCCGCAGGGGCGCGAGCAGGTCGTCCAGCCTCGCGTCGTCCGAGTATCCGATCATCGTCCCGCCTCCTTCTCGTTCGGAGCCGCGAGCAGGCGCGCGCCCGCCCGGGACAACCGTTGCCGCACCGCCTCCGGCGACAGCCCCGTCATCTCCGCCAGCTCGACGGCCTGGAAGCCGTGCAGGTGGCGGAGCAGCACGAGCGCCCGCAGCAGGCGCCGGCCGCCGCGCAATGCGCGCAGGGCGCGATGCCGCGCGATCCCGTACAGCCAGGCGCGCGGGTTCTCGATCCGCGGCAGCTGCTCCTGTGACCGCAGCGCGTCCTGGAACGTGTCCTGGAGCAGGTCCTCCGCCAGCGCCCGGTCGCGCACCATCGCGACGAGATAGCGGCCGAGCTCCGGCGCATGCGCGCGAAAGAGCCCCTCGACCGACGGACTCTCTACCGGCTCCACGACCGTGAGTGGCTTCGCCACAGGGAGAAGATGCCGCAGCGGGTACGAACGTGACAGGCCCGCTGTAGCCTGTGCCTCGTGCGCCGCGCCTTTCTCCTGCTCGGGCTGAGCGCGGTGCTCGCCGCTCCCGGCTCCGCGGGGGCGACGGCCCACCCGCTCGCGCATCTCGTCCCGATCCGGCAGCACGGGCCGCGCGTCCGCGCAGGGACGATCCACCTCCAGCCGGCGCACGCGCGCGTGCGCGTGATCGCGGCGCTCTCGCTGCCGCCGCTCGCGCGGCGCTACGGCCGCGGCCTCTACGGGGCCGGCGGCCGCCGCAAGCTCGCCGTCCACAGCACTGCGGCCCGCGCGTACGTGGCCCGCCTCGCCGCCGCGCAGACGAGAGCGGTGCGAGAGCTGCGGGCACAGATCCCGCAGGCGCACGTGCAGGAGCGGTTCCGCATCGTGCTCGACGCCGTCACCGTCAGCCTCCCGAACCGCAGCCTGCCGAAGCTGCTCCGCCTGCACGCGTTCAGCCACGTCTACCCCGTCCTCCACTACACGATGGCCGACGACACCTCGCCGAGCGTGATCGGCGCGCCGCAGCTCGAGCAGAGCCTCGGCGTGGACGGCAGCGGGATGAAGATCGCCGTCGTCGACGACGGGATCGACCAGACGAACCCGTTCTTCGACGCGTCCGGCTACTCGTATCCGGCCGGCTTCCCGAAGGGCGCGAAGGCGTACACGACGCCGAAGGTGATCGTCGCGCGCTCCTTCCCCGGCCCCGGCTCGGGCAAGAGCGGAGCGCTGCCGCTCGACCCGAAGACCTCCTTCCACGGCACCCACGTCGCAGGGATCGCGGCCGGCGACGCGGGCACGACCGCCCCGGCCGGCGCCGACCATCCGACGGTGACCGGCCTCAGCGGCGTCGCCCCGCACGCCTGGCTCGGCAACTACCGCGTCTTCACGATCCCGACTCCCTACGGCGACGAGGCCGACACGCCCGAGATCGTCGCCGCCTTCGAGTCGGCCGTGCGCGACGGGATGGACGTGATCAACTTCTCGGGCGGCGGCCCGCAGACCGACCCGGCGAACGACGCGCTCGTCACCGCCGTCCAGAACGTGGCCGAGGCGGGAGTCGTGCCGGTGATCGCGGCCGGCAACGACCGCGACAGCTACGGCGACGGCTCCGTCGACTCCCCCGGGACGGCAAGCGACGCGATCACCGTCGCCGCCACCACGAACACGCACGTCTTCGCGCCCGCCCTCGACGTCAGGGCCACGGGAGCGCCTGCCGACCTGCACGGCATCCCGTTCCAGGTCACCTACGGCTCCTCCCTGCCGAAGAGGTGGACGACCCGCTTCCAGACGCTCGCCGACGTCGGCACGATCACCGGCACGGACGGCAAGCCGGTCGAGCGGCATCTCTGCGGCCCCGCGGACGACCTCGCCTCCCCGCAGGGCACCCTGCCGGCGGGCTCGCTCACGGGGGCGATCGCGCTCGTGACCCGCGGCCTCTGCCCCTTCACGACGAAGGCGGCGCAGGCGGCGGCGGCCGGAGCGGTCGGGATCATCCTCGTCGACAACCGCCAGGGCGAGGCGAACGCCGTCCCGATCCCGCTCGGCATCCCGTCCGGGATGATCTCCAACCTCGACGGGGCGAACCTGCGTGCCTTCATGGACGGGACGGCCGGCCGGACGCGGATCACGCTCCGCTCGACGATTCAGGAGCTCGAGACCGGGCGCAGCGGCATCATCACGAGCTTCTCCTCCTCCGGCCCGACCGCGTTCGGCCACGACCTCAAGCCCGACGTCTCCGCCCCGGGCGCGCAGATCCTCTCCTCGACGCTGCCGAACACCGCCGCGTCGCGCTTCGCCGTCTTCGACGGCACCTCGATGGCCACGCCGCACGTGAGCGGCGCCGCTGCGCTCCTGCTCGAGCTCCACCCCGGGTGGACGCCCGCGGAGGTCAAGTCGGCGCTCGTGTCCACGGCGAATCCGGCCTGGGGCAACACCGCGCGCACGCAGGAGGCGCCGGTGACCGAGGAGGGCGGCGGCCTCGTCTGGCTGCCGCGCGCGAACGACCCGCTCCTCTTCACCGAGCCGGCGTCGCTCTCGTTCGAGGACGTGAATGCCCTGCACGGCGCGACGGACAAGGCCCTGCTGCTGCGGGTGAGCGACGCCGGCGGCGGCTCCGGGCTCTGGTCGGTGAGCGTCGACGCGCAGGCCGTGACCGCGGGCGCCTCGCTCGACGTGCCGGGGGCGATCGACGTCGCGCCGGGCGGCGAGGTCGACATCCCCGTCGCCGCCCAGGTCTCGGCGAGCGCGGCACAAGGCGAGAACTACGGCTTCGTCGTCCTGCGGCAGGGAACGCAGACGCGGCGGATCCCGTACCTCTTCTACGTCGACCGGCCGGCCCTCGCGGCCGAGCAGGCCCAGCCGCTGAAGGCGCTCGTGTCCGGCACGACGGCCAAGGGCACGAGCCGCGTCAGCGCCTACCGCTTCCCGGTGGCGCCGTTCGGAAACGCGCCCGACACGCCGCCGATGGACGAGACAGGGGCCGAGCAGGTCTACTACCTCGACGTGAAGCGGCCGGCCGCGAACGCCGGCGTCTCGGTGCTCCTCCAGTCCGGCTACGCCGACCCGTTCTTCCTCGGCTCGCTCGACGAGAGCAGCGTGCAGGGCTACGCCGGGACCCCGGTGGACGTGAACAGCCTCACGTACGACTACGGCCTCCCCGTCTCCACCGCAGGCGTCGCCTTCCCGCGCGTGCAGCGCTTCTACGTCGCCGTCGACTCCGAGCGGGATCCGTTCACGGGCGAGAGCCTCGCCGGCAGCTACATCCTCCGCTCCTGGACGAACGACGTCACGCCGCCGACGCTGAGGGTGCTCACGACGCGCGTCTCGACGGGCCGGCCGACGATCGCGGTGCGGACGCTCGACTCGCAGTCGGGCGTCGATCCCGACTCGCTCGTGCTCGGCTACAAGGGGGTACTCGTCGCGCCGGTCGCCTACGATCCGCTGAGCGGACTCGCGATCTTCCCGCTGCCGAGAGCCGCGCCGACGCTGCGCCAGGGCCGCCTGCCCATGGTCTTCTCCTCCTCCGACTTCCAGGAGACGAAGAACATCGACACGACCGGCAACAACCTCCTCCCGAACACCCGCACCCGCGCGACGGAGCTGCATGTGGTGCACGCACCCGCGGTCGACTGGCTCTCGCCTTCGAGCGGCGCCTGCATCGCCTCGCGCGACGGCCTGGTCGCGAGCGCGAGCGCCCCGGGCGGGATCAAGAAGATGCGCTACCTCCTCGACGGCCGTCCGCTCGCCAAGGCCAGGAGCGCCCCCTTCCACCTCTGGAGCGGACGGCTGCGCCGCGTGAGCAAGGGCAGGCACGTGCTCGAGGCGGTCGCCGTCACCCGCGGCGGCCGTGCCGTCACCGCCCGTATCCGCGTCCACAGGTGCGGGTGAGCGCCTCGCAACGCATTGCAGTCGTCACCGGCGCCTCCTCGGGGATCGGCGCCGAGATCGCACGCCGCCTCGCGGCCCGGGGCGACCGCTGCGTCCTGCTGGCCCGCCGCGCCGACCGCCTGCAGGCGCTCGCGGAGGAGCTCGGCGGCGAGGCGGAGCCCTGCGACGTCGCCGACCGGGACGCGGTCGAGGCGGTCGCCGCCCGCGTCCTCGAACGCCACCCGCGGATCCACCTGCTCGTCAACAACGCCGGCGTCCCGGGACGCACCGGCTTCCTCGCGGGCGACCCGGAGCTGATCGAGCGGGCGATCCGGATCAACTATCTCGGCGGCATCTGGTGCCTCCGCGCCTTCCTGCCCGGACTGCGAGCCGCCGCGCCGTCGGACGTCGTCAACATCGTCTCGGTCTCGGGAGTCGTCTCCGGCCCACCGAGCGGCCCCTACTCGGCGTCGAAGCACGCGCAGCTCGCCTTCTCGCGCACCGTCGCAGCGGAGCTGCGCAGCGAGGGCATCCGGGTCCATACGGTGAAGCCCGGGTTCACCGAGACGGAGGGGTTCCCGCAGGGCTGGCTGCCGCGGGCGGTGCAGCGGGTCGTGATCGGGCCCGAGGACGTGGCGGCTCACGTCCTCCGCTCGCTCGACTCCGGCCGGGGCGAGACGACCGTGCCCTGGTACTACGCTCCGGCGGGGGCGCTGCAGGATCTCCTGCCGAACCTGTTCACCCGCGTGCTCTCCCATCTGCCGAAGGCGCCTTCACATTTGCCGAAGGGGCCGTAGAATGGCGCGATGTCCAAACAGACGCCACCTCCCGTAGAGGACGTCATGGCCGTGGCCGAGTTCCGTGCGGCGCTGCGGCGGTTCCTCCGACGCAGTGAGCGGATCGCGCGGCGATCGGGGCTCACACCGCAGCGCTACACCCTGCTGATGATGATCAAGGGGGCACCCGCCGGAGTCGAGCAGTCGACCGTGACCGAGCTGTCGGATCGCCTGCAGCTCGCGCAGAGCACCGTCACCGAGCTCGTCCACCGGGCCGAGGAGGCCGGTCTGGTGGAACGCGAGCAGTCCCAGACCGACGCGAGGGTCGCCCACCTCCGGCTGACCGAAGAGGGCGAGCGGCGCCTGATGCTCTCCTTCACCGCGCTCCAGGCGGAACGGTCGCAGCTGCGCGAGGCGTTCTCGCAGCTCGACAGCGACGTGGTCGTCGGCTAGCGCCGGAGGAGATACCAGCCGATCGTCGCGGTGAGGACGCGCGGGTGGGCCCGGGCGAGGGCAGCAGCACGGTCCCGCGCCTCGCCTGTGCAGCCGGCGAGATCGAGATAGGCGTCGAGCCGGCGCTTCTCTTCTCGCCGCCGGTTCCGGACCGGGACGAGCCCGCTCGCAGCGAAGAGCCCGCGCAGCTCGGCGTCGGAGAGAAGTCGCGTGTGGGACGAGTCGCGCGCCCGCTCGAACTCGTGCAGCGCGGCGGCCTCCGCGGGATCGCCGGGTGCGAGCTGGTCGACGACGAGCACGCCGCCACCCCGGCGCGTGACGCGGGCGAGCTCGGCGACGACGCCCTCCGGCCGGGCGACGTGGTGGAGCGTCCGCCGCGTGACCGCCAGGTCGAACGAGCCGTCGGCGAAGGGGAGGGCCGTTCCGTCGCCCTCGACGAACTCGACGTTCGGGGCGGAGCGCTCGCGGGCGAGCGCGAGCAGCTCCGGTACGGGGTCGACGCCGACCACCTCGCGCACGAGCGGAGCGAGGGCGAGCGCGAGCGCGCCGGCCCCGGTGCCGACGTCGACGACACGCTCGTCCCCGCGCGGCCGCACGAACTCGCGCACGTCCTCGGCGAGCCGGACCGCCCGGGCGTCCTGCCGCGCGGCCATCTGCGCCGCCGTGCGCGCGAAGCGGTCAGTCGAGGAGGACACGCTGTGCCCGCGAGGCGCGGCTGTCGATTCCGCACACGATCTCGTAGCCGATCGTGCCGGCGACCTCGGCATGGCGCTCGACGAGGATGCCGTCGCCGACGATCGTGACCGGAGTGCCGACCGGGAGCTCGCGGTCGAGCTCGACCGCGAAGGCGTCCATCGAGACGGTGCCGACGGCGCAGCGAGGCTCGCCGTCGACGAGCACCTCGGTCCCGGTCATGTCGCGCCGGAAGCCGTCCTCGTAGCCGACCGGGACGAGCCCGATCCACGTCGGCCGCTCGGCGATGAAGCGGCGCCCGTAGCCGGTGCTCTCGCCGGGCTGCAGGAGCCGGACCTGCGCGAGGTGGCTCCGCCACGAGAGCACCGGCCGCAGCCCGTCCTCGGCCGGGTCGGTGCCGAAGGGCGAGATCCCGTAGAGAGCGATGCCGCAGCGGGCGGCGTCGAAGCGTGAGATCGGCAGCCGCAGCGCCGCGGCGCTGTTCGCGATGTGGCGCGTCAGGTGCGCGTACGGCTCGGTCGCCTCGCGGAAGCGCGAGACCTGCTCGTCGGCAAAGGCGGCGTCGGCGAGGTGCAGGTCGCGGCGGCGAACACCGAGGTCTCCCTCCGCGTCGGCGGTGGCGAGATGGCTCATCAGCCCGACGACGTGCGCCGGCGGCTCCGGCAGTTCCGACAGGCCCCAGCGGCCCATGCCCGTGTCGAGCTTCAGGTGCACGGGAAGCCCCTCCGGGATCTCGCCACCCGACACGACGAGCTCGAGCCGCGCCTCGCGCGCCTCGGCCAGCTCTCGCGGCTCGAGGACGGGGCTCAGGACGAGGATCCGGGGGTCCGGCTCGTCGCGGCGCAGCTCGAGGCCCTCGGCGACCGTCGCCACGCAGAGCGCGGAGGCGCCCGCGGAGAGCGCCGCGCGCGCGACGTCGCTCGCACCGTGGCCGTACCCGTTCGCCTTCAGGACCGCCCACAGCTCGGCGCCGTCGAGCGCCTCGAGGAGCCGGCGTGCGTTGTGGCGGATCGCGCCGAGGTCGATCGTGATCTCGCTCCGGTGCATTCCGGCGGCCAGACTAGCCCGAGTAGGCTCCCGACATGCGAGAACGCACGCCGTTGCTCGGGTTGCTCGGTAGCGCGTCGGTCTTCCTCGTGAGCCTCTACCTGCCGTGGCGCTCGGCTCCCCGCGGCGCCGCCCTGAACGGCTGGGCGAGCGTCGACGGCTATGCGGCCGCGCTGCTCGCCCTCGCGCTCGTCGCGTGCTCCGCCGCCGCCCTCCTTCGACCACCGCTCGCCGGCAGGCTGCCGCTCGGAGGTCTCGGCGCCGGGCTCGCGTACTTCGCCTCCGCGGTGGCGGTGCAGGTGGACGCCGTGTTCGCCGAGCCGCCGCCCGGAACACCCGGCTGGGCAGCGGTGGGGCTCCACTACGGCTGGACCTACGGGCTGTACGTGGGAGTCGGGAGCGGAGCCGTCGCCGGCGTAGCCGCGCTCGTCCTGCGCAGGCCGGAGCTCCTCCGGCGCCGGGCGCCCTCGGACGCAGCCGCGGCGATGCTCGGCCTCGGCCTCCTCGCGTCGTTCCTCCTGCCCTGGGCCGCGGCCTCCGGCAGCGTGTGGGAGGAGATCGGGCTCAGCACGAGTCCGGGGACGATCGCGGCCGTCGGAATCCTGCTCGGCGCCGGCCGGCTGCCGGCCGCCGGGGCTCCGCTTCGCCTCGGTGGAGCCGTGGCGGCGGCGATGCTCACCGGGGCCGCCGCGAGCGGGTTCCAGTTCTCCGCGGCCCATCGCTACGGGACCTGGGTCGGAGTCGGCTGCGCCGTGGCGCTCGTCGCGCTCGAGGCCCTGAGAGCCCGACGCTCCCCGCTGCCCGCCGTGCCCGCACGGGTGCCGGCTCTTCGCGCAGGCGCGGCGGTGCTGCTCCTCGTGGCGCTCTTCCTGCCGGCGCAGGAGTACCGCCTCCCCGACGTCCACATCCTCGTGAGCGGATGGCAGACGACCTCCGGGGCGGCCGCCGGTGTCCTCGCACTGTTGCTGCTCTTCGCGCTGCTGCTGCCGAGGCTCGAGTCGTACGCGCTCGACGCCACGCTCGGCGTCGTTCTCCTCGTGGCCACGCTCGGGATCTACGTGGCGGCGGCGCCGCTACCCGTGCTCCGGCTGGGGTACGGGGCCTACGTCGAGTTCGCGTCGGCCGCGTGCCTCCTCCTGCTCGCGCTTCCGCGACTCCGGCCGGCCCGCAGGGCGCGCAGGAGCGCACTCGTCTGGGCCTTGCCGCCGGCGGCCTCCGTCGCCTGCCTGACCGCGATTCTCCTGCCGCTGTGGTACGTCCTGCCGGAGCGCTGGATGCTCGAGGCGACCGCCGTGCAGAGCTGGTTCTCGATGGCCGGCCTGCTCCTGGCTCTCTACCTCGTGCGCGTCTGGCTGCTCCGGCTGGGAGGAGCCTCGACCGCGCCACACCGGCTCACGCTCGTGCCGCTCGTGCTGCTCCCGCTGCCGGCGCTCCAGCTCCTCCGCTATCGCGACGTGACGATCGTCTGGGGCGGAGTCATCCTCGTGGCGCTTTGCCTGCTGCTGGCCGTGCTCGGCTGGATCGAGGAGAGCGGCGGAGGCCTCGAGCGCCTCCGGGTCCCCGAGTTCCTGCGGCTCGACCGGCTACCCGAGGCCCAGGGCTAGCGGCAGCGCCTCGACGACGTCGCCCGCGACCATGCCGTAGCGCTGCGCCGCCTCGCGGGAGGCGAGCTGCTGCGCGGCGCAGGCGGCGGCCGCCGCGCGCTGCGGCTCCATTCCCTTCGCGAGGAAGGCGGCGGTGACGCCCGTGAGGACGTCGCCCGTGCCCGCCGTCGAGAGGGACGGCAGCCCGAGCGCGCAGACGAGCACGCCTGCCCCGGGCGCCGCCACGAGCGAGTCCTCGCCCTTGAGCACGACGACGCAGCGGAACGTCTCCGCGGCCTCGCGCACCGCGGCGAGCCGGTGCGCCGCGACCTCCTTCGACTCGCGCCCGAGCAGGCGCGCGAGCTCGCCCTCGTGCGGCGTCAGCACCCGCGGCGCCGCCCACTCCCCCGGCTCGAGCCCGAAGAGCGCGTCGGCGTCCACCACCGCCGGAACCTCGGCCTCCTCGAGCAGCCGGCCGACGAGCGCCTTCGCCTCCTCCCCGCGCCCGAGGCCCGGGCCGACGGCGAGCGCCCCCGCCCGCTCGACCGCCTCCGAGATCTGCTCGAGCGGGCGCTTCACGGCCTCGAGCACGAGCGTCTCGAGCACGGGGATCGACTCCGCCGGCGCGACGAGCGTGACGTAGCCCGCGTCGGCGCGGAACGCCGCACGGGCGGCCAGCGACGCCGCTCCCGTCATCCCGCGCGAGCCACCCACGACGACCACGTGGCCGGCCGTGTACTTGTTGTCGCGCGGCGAGCGGCGCGGCACCTCGGCGAGGATCTCCGGCGTCACGAGCCGGTGCTCGGTCTCCGCCTGCTCCAGCCCGATGTCGGCGACGGCGACCTCCCCGGCGTGGAAGCGGCCCGGCGCGACGGCGAGCCCGACCTTGCGGCCGTGCATCGTCACCGTCACGTCCGCACGCACGGCCGCGCCACCGATCTCCCCCGTGGACGCATTCACCCCGGACGGGATGTCGACGGCGAGCACGGGAACGCCGGCGCCGTTGATCGCCTCGATCAGGCCCGCCGTCTCCTCACGTGGCGCACCCTTCAGGCCGGTGCCGAGAAGCGCGTCGATCACGACGTCCGGACGCTCGTCGACGAGCTCCCGCCCCTGCGCGCGCAGGACGTCGGCGGCGATGCGACCGTCGCCGCCGTTCGCGCCGCCTCCGGCGTGGAGCTGGATGCGGCGGGCGTCGGGGAAGCGCCGCATCAGCTCCTCGGCCGTGGCCTCTCCGGCGCGTTGCATCATCGTTGGGACGTCGTGGCCCGCCTCCGCGGCCTTCATCTCCTCGGCCGTGTAGAGGGCCTCAGCCATCGGAGACGACCGCGACCGCCTGCGCGAGCTCGCGCGAGTGCGTCATCGACAGGTCGATCGAGGCGGCGCCGACGGCCGCGGCCCGTGCCGCGAGGCGGCCCGAGAGCCGCACGGCCGGCTTCGGCCGGCCCACGATCTCGATCTCCCGCCACGCGAAGGCCCGCGCGACGCCGAAGCCGAGCGCCTTCCCGACGGCCTCCTTGCCCGCAAAGCGGCCGGCGTAGCTCTCGGCCGGATTCGGCCGGGAGTCGCAGTAGGCGCGCTCCGCCTCGGTGAAGCAGCGCTCCCGGAAGCGCTCGTAGCGGCCGAGCGCACGCCGGATCCGCGCGATCTCGATCAGGTCGGTGCCGACCCGAACTCCACTCACAAATGCTCCTCCAGCCACTCCGGCAGCTGGGCGATGGAGGAGACGATCCCGTCGGGGCGGACACGCGACGCCTCGACCTCGTCCGGCCGGAACTTCCCGGTGCGGACGAGCACCGCCCGCATCCCCACGCCGCGCGCCCCGAGGACGTCCGTCTCGAGGTCGTCGCCGACCATCCACGTCAGCGCCGGCTCCGCGTCGAGCGCGCGGCAGGCGGCGTCGAAGTAGGCGGGGCTCGGCTTGCCGAGGACGGTCGCCTCGATCTGGGCCGCGTACTCGAGGCCCGCGACGTAGCAGCCGGAGTCGAGCAGCGGCCCGCGCTGGGTCTGCCACCAGCGGTTCCGGTGCAGGCAGTAGAGCTCGGCGCCGACCTCGAGCTCGGCGAAGGCCCGCGCGAGGTTCATGTACGAGAAGACGAGGTTCGTCTCCGGCGAGTCGTCGGCGCCGCCGATGAGGACGGCGTCGGCTTCGTCGCCGACGAGCTCGATCCCTTCGAGGTCGCCGACGAGGGCGTGCATCACGAGCGCGACGACCCGCCGGCCGCCGAGCGCCGCGACCGCCGCGTCGGCCGTCGTCTGCACCTCCTCCGCGTCGAGCTCGATCCCCATCGCCTGCAGGTCGGAGGCGAGCTGCGCCTTCGAGCGCGTGGTCGCGTTCGTGACGAAGCGGAGCCGGTGACCGGCGGCGCGGAGGCGCCGCACGGCGTCGGCCGCGCCCGGCAGGGGCCGTCCGGAGACGTGCAGGACACCGTCCACGTCGAGCAGAATCGCGGCCATGACTGTGGACTCTATTCGCGTCACGCGCTCGGTCGTGCTGCCGCTGTCGGAGGTCGACCTCCAGGTCTCCCGCTCGAGCGGCCCCGGCGGCCAGCACGCGCAGAAGTCCGAGACGCGGGTCGTCGCCGTGTTCGACGTCGAGACGTCGAGCGCGCTGACCGAGACGCAGAAGCGGCGCGTGGTCCGGCGCGCCGGCCCGGTGCTGCGGGCGGTCGCACAGGACGAGCGGAGCCGTACGCGTAACCGCGACCTCGCGCTCGAGCGGCTCGTCGCCGCGCTCCGTGACGCCCTGCGCGTCGAGCGGAAGCGGGTGCCGACGAGGCCGTCGTCCGCCGCACGCGAGCGCCGCCTGCAGGAGAAGAAGCGCCGCGGCCAGACGAAGCGGCTGCGCCGTCCGCCGGACTAGCGGGCTCCGCGGTTCCCCGGATGGGCCGTCGCCGGATCCGGTGCCGGCCGAGCCTCGACCTCCACGTGCGGGATCCAGTCCAGCCAGCGGGGCAGGTACCAGCTGCGGCGGCCGAGCAGGCTCAGCATGCTCGGGAGCACGACCGAGCGGATGATCGTCGCGTCGAGGAGCAGCGCGACGGCGACGCCGAAGCCCATCTGCTGGAACATGACGAGCTTCCCGGCCGCGAAGCCCGCGAACACGACCACGATGATCAGCGCCGCGCCCGTGATGATCCGCGCCGTCGACGCGACGCCCGAGGCGACGGCCTCCCGGGTCGAGCCGGTCAGGTCGTACCGCTCCTTGATCCGGCTCATGAGGAAGACCTGGTAGTCCATCGAGAGCCCGAACAGGACGGAGAAGAGGAAGAGCGGCACCCATGCGTCGATGACGGGTGTGTGCTGGAAGCCGAACAGTCCCGCGCCCCAACCGTGCAGGAAGACGAGCGTCAGCAGGCCGTAGGCGGCGCCGACCGAGAGCAGGTTGAGGACGATCGAGACGAGCGCGACGACGATCGAGCGGAAGGCGACCGTCAGCAGCACGAGGCTGAGACCGAGCACGAACAGGAGCACGTAGGGCGTCGGGTTCGTGACGGCGTCGAAGTAGTCGACGTTGAGGGCCGTCGTACCGCCGACCCAGACCTTGGCGCCGCTGCCCTGGAAGATGGACGGGATGACGTGCGCCCGGAGGTCGCGCACCGCCCCGACGGCGGCGCTGCCGACGGGATCTCCGCGCACCGGCACGGTGAGGAGCGCGACGTTCTCCGTGCGGGACGTCTTGATCGTGCCCGGGCCGAAGCGCGGATCGGGGGCGAGCCGCCGCTCGAGCCGGACGAGGTCTCCATGCGTCGACGCGTCGCCGCCGCTCGCGACGATGCGGACGGGGCTCGGACTCTGGACGGGGAAGGCCTTCTGCACGGCGGCGTAGCCCTGCCTCGAGGGCAGGCTCGCGGGCAGCGTGCTCACGCCGTTGGCGCCGATGTGGAGGCCGAAGATCGGCGAGGCCGCGGCGAGCATCGCGGCCGCGCTGACGGCGAGCGAGAGCGCCGGACGCCGCAGCACCCCGCCGACGACTCTCCGCCAGATGCGTCCCTCGGCGGCGTCGGCCCGGTCGAGGTTGCGGCCGAGCAGCGGCACGGGCAGCGCGTTCACGCGGTCGCCGACCAGGCTGAGGAGCGCAGGCAGGAGCGTCAGCGCCGCGGCGACCGAGACGATGCCGACGAGGATCGCGCCGAGCGCGAGGCTGCGCATGATCGAGGTCGGGACGATGAACATGCCGACGAGCGCCACGACGAACGTGCTGCCGCTGAAGAGCACGGCGCGGCTCGCGGTGGCGCCGGCGCGGGCGATCGCCTCCTCCTTCGCACGCCCGGCCGCCCGCTCCTCGCGGTAGCGCGAGACGACGAAGAGCGAGTAGTCGATCCCGAGGGCCAGCCCCATCCCCGTGAGCATGTTCACGATGAAGACGGAGAGCGAGAACTCGAGCGACAGGAGCGCCACGAGGCCGAGCGCCACGACGATCGAGAGGATCGCCAGGAGCAGCGGGACGAGGCCGGCGACGACGGCGCCGAAGACGAGCACGAGGACGACGAGGGCAGCCGGGAGGCCGAAGGCGAGCTCGCCGCTCTCGAGATCGTGCTGGGACTGCTGCCCGAAGTCGTAGTTGACGGTGCGGTAGCCCGTGATCGCGACCGAGAAGCCGTCGCGGTTCGCGCTCTCCACCAGGGACTCGACCTTCTTCGCACCGGCGTCGTTGCGGATGAGCAGCGAGACGAGCGCCGAGTGGCCGTCCGGCGAGACCGCGACCGGATGCAGGTCGTGCACCGCGCCCGTGGCGCGCAGCTCGGCGGCGAGCTTCTCGCCGTACGAGCGGAACTGCTGCGAGGTCGCCGTGTAGCGGGTCGAGCTGACGACGATCACGTCGCGCTTCGTCTCGGCCGCGGTGCGCGGAAACGCCGTCTTGATCGCCTGCGCAGCCTTCTCGGACGGCGGCGAGCCGACGACGTACGACTCCGAGCTGAGGCCGTGCAGGGAGGTCGCGACGAGCCCGAGCGCCACGAGCACCGCGAGGCCCCAGGCCGCAAGCGTCCGCCGCGGGCGCCGCGCGCACACGCGCGCGAGCCGTTCGGTCAGTCCCATCTACTCGACGGTAACGGTCTTCGCGAGGTTCCGGGGCTGGTCGACGTTGAGGCCGCGCATCCGTGCGATCCGGTAGGCGAGCAGCTGGAGAGGGATCACCGCGAGCGACGCCTGGAGGAAGTTCGGCGTCCGCGGGACGTAGATCACGTCGTCGGCGTGATGCTGGATGTCCTCGTTGCCGTCGGTGGCGATCGCGATCACGTGCGCGCCGCGGGCCCGCGTCTCCTGGATGTTCGAGACGATCTTGTCGTAGACGTGGATGTTCGTCGCGACGACGACGACGGGCGTCCCCTCGGCGAGCAGCGCGATCGGGCCGTGCTTCATCTCGCCGGCCGAGTACGCCTCCGTCGGGATGTACGAGATCTCCTTCAGCTTCAGCGCACCCTCGAGCGCGACCGGCAGGCCGATGTGCCGGCCGAGATAGAGGAAGAACGAGGCGTCGTGGAAGCGGCGGGCGATCGACTCGATCGGGTGGTCGCCGTCGAGGAACTCCTGCATCTTCCGGGGCAGCTCGTGCAGCCGGTCGAGGATGAACTCGATGTCGTCCGGCGGCAGGGTGCGCCGGATCTCGGCGAGCTTGAGCGCGAGCAGGCTGAGCAGCGCGACCTGCGCGGTGAAGGTCTTCGTCGCGGCGACGCCGACCTCCATGCCGCAGCGGGTGAAGAGCGTCGCGTCGACCTCGCGCGTGATCTGCGTCCCCATCAGGTTCGTGATCGCGAGCGTCCGCGCTCCGTGCTCGCGCGCGAGCTTGACGGCGTTGATCGTGTCGCGCGTCTCGCCCGACTGCGAGATCCCGATCACGAGCGTGTCCTTCGAGAGCACCGGGTTGCGGTAGATCCACTCGCTCGCGATGTCGGGCTCGACCGGGACCCGCGCCCACTCCTCGAGGATGTAGCGGCCGACGACGCCGGAGTGGTAGGCCGTGCCTGCGGCGACGATCACGATCCGGCGCAGGTTGCGAATCTCGAGCTCGGTCATCCCCAGGGCGTCGAGGACGAGCCGATGACCGCGCACGCGGTCCCCGATCGTCTCGGCGACGGCCTCGGGCTGCTCCCAGATCTCCTTGAGCATGAAGGTCTCGAAGCCGCCCTTCTCGGCGCTCTCCTCGTCCCAGTCGACCTCCTGCTGCGGCGGCGGCTCGACCTCGATGCCGTCCACGAAGAAGCGGACGGTGTCCGGGGTCAGCTCGATCACGTGACCGTCGCCCGGGTGGAGGATGGTGCGCGTCTCGCTCAGGAAGGCGGCGATCGAGGAGGCGAGGAAGTTCTCGCCCTTGCCGAGCCCGACCACGAGCGGCGTCTGCTGGCGGACGCCGACGAGCACATCGGGGGCGTCGTGGTGGATGGCGACGATCGAGAAGTGGCCCTCGAGCTGCGGGTAGACGCGCGAGAGCGCCTGCGCGAGATCGCCGTCGTAGGCCTCTTCCAGCAGGTGGACGACGACCTCCGCGTCGGTCTCGGAGCCGAACCGGTGCCCCGCCGCCCGGAGCCGCTCGGACAGCTCGACGTAGTTCTCGACGATGCCGTTGAGGACGATCGCCATCCGGGAGGAATCGCACCCGGTCAGCGGGTGCGCGTTCCGCTCGCTGACGCCGCCGTGCGTCGCCCAGCGCGTGTGGCCGAGCCCCTGCCGTGAGTGCGACCCGTTCTCTCCCACCGCCGCAACGAGGTTCTGGAGGTTGCCGACGGTGCGGACGTAGTCGAGCCCGTCGTCCTCGCGGAGCGCCAGCCCCGCGGAGTCGTAGCCGCGGTACTCGAGTCGCCGCAGACCCTCGAGGAGGAGCGGCTTTGCTTCCCGCGTTCCGACGTATCCGACGATTCCGCACACGTCTGCTCCTTTCTCGGGGCTGGCGAAAGCTCGCCCGGAGATGCGAAGAGCCCGGCCTCACGACCCGGCCGCGGCGCTGCGGGCGGATCAGCCGAGCTCGTGTGTCACCAGCGCCGCGATCCTAGCAGAGAGGGCTTCTGCGGCTTCCCGGCTGTCGGCCTCCGCCAGGACGCGCACGACCGGCTCGGTGCCCGATGGACGGACGAGCACGCGCCCGCTGTCGCCGAGCTCCGCGTTGATGCCCTCCACCGCCTCGAGCAGCGTCTGCGGGAGCGGCCCCCGGCCCCGGCGCTCGACGTTCAGCTTCGCCTGCGGCAGGCGATCCAGCACGGCGACCGCCTCCGAGAGGCGGCGGCCCCGCAGCGCGCGGCAGAGGAGCAGGGCCGCGACGAGTCCGTCTCCCGTGACGTGGCCGTCGAGCCAGATCAGATGGCCGGACTGCTCGCCGCCGAGCAGCGCCCCCTCCCGCCGCAGCGCCTCGAGCACGTAGCGGTCGCCGACGTCCGTCGTGAGGACGCGGATGCCGCGCTCCGCCATCAGCCGGTGGAAGCCGAGGTTCGTCATCGTCGTCACGGCCACGGTGTCGACGCCGAGATCGAGCGCGAGGACGGCGAGGATCTGGTCCCCGTCCACCGGCTCGCCGTGCCCGTCGACCGCGAGCATCCGGTCGCCGTCGCCGTCGAAGGCGATGCCGAGATCGAGGCCCTCGTCTCGCACGACCCGCGAGAGCAGCGCGAGATCGGTGGCGCCGCAGCCGACGTTGATGTTGTGGCCGTCGGGCTCGTCCCCGACTGCGACCACCTCCGCCCCGAGCTGCTCGAACGCCGTGGGAGCGAGCCCCGAGTAGGCGCCGTTCGCGCAGTCGACGGCGAGGCGGAGCCCGCTCAGCTCCGAGCCGAACCGCTCGATCACGCGGTCGAGGTAGTCGCGGGCCGCACCGCCGGCGCGCTCGACCTCGCCGCCTCCCGGCGCAGGCGCGTCGAGCAGCGCCTCGACCTCCTCCTCGGCGCGGTCGGCGAGCTTCCGGCCGTCCCGGTCGAAGAGCTTCACGCCGTTGTACTCGGGCGGGTTGTGGGAGGCGGAGACGACGGCGCCGAGGTCGAGCCGGAGCAGGGCGACGGCCGGCGTCGGCAGGACTCCGGCGAGGACGGCCGTGCCGCCGGCGGAGGCGATGCCCCGGGCGAGCGCCTCCTCGAGCTCGGGGCCGGAGGCGCGCGTGTCGCGGCCGACGAACACTCCGCCGCCGCCGTGCCAGAGCGTGGCCGCCTTGCCGAGCCGCTCGACGAGCCCGGTCGTGAGCGATTCGCCGACGACGCCACGGACGCCGTCCGTTCCGAAGTACTGCCGCGCCACGGGCGCGAGCGTAGCGGCCTGGAGCTAGCGCTTCGAGAACTGCGGCGCCTTGCGCGCCTTGTGCAGGCCGGCCTTCTTGCGCTCGACCTGGCGTGCGTCGCGCGTGAGGAAGCCCTCCCGCTTGAGCGGCACGCGCAGCTCCGGGTTCGCCTCGACAAGTGCCCGTGCGATCCCGTGCCGGACGGCGCCCGCCTGGCCGGTGAGGCCGCCGCCGTGCACGCGAACGCGGAGGTCGTACTGCCCCTCGACGCCCGCCACCTTGAGCGGCGAGACCGCGATCGTCCGCCACACGGCGCGAGGGAAGTACTCCTCGATCGTGCGGCCGTTGACCCAGGTCGAGCCGTCGCCGGGGCGGAGGATGACGCGCGCGACCGAGGTCTTGCGCTTGCCGGTGCCGCGGTACTGGGCGATCTCGTTCAACTCATGACTCCAGGTTCAGTGGCTTGGGGTTCTGCGCCGCATGCGGGTGCTCGGGGCCGGCGTAGATCTTCAGCTTCGTGATCTGCTGCCGGGCGAGCCGGTTCCTCGGGAGCATCCCCTTGACCGCCATGCGGATGACCTCGGTGGGCCGGCGGTCGAGCTGCTCGCGGAGCGTCCGGCTGCGCAGGCCGCCCGGATAGCCCGAGTGGCGGTAGTAGCGCTTCTGGTCGAGCTTGTTGCCGGTGACGGCGATCTTCTCGGCGTTGACGACGATCACGAAGTCGCCCGTGTCCACGTGCGGCGTGAACTGCGGCTTGCGCTTGCCGCGCAGCGTGTCGGCGATCTGCGTCGCGAGCCGGCCGAGCGTCTTGCCCTCGGCGTCGACGAGATACCACTCGCGCGTGACTTCTCCCGGCTTGGCGCTGTACGTCTTCATCAAAAGAGGCGGACCGGTGCCCGCCGGCGGCGGATTGTAGCGAACTGCCGCTCCAATCCCGCCGCAAAGGAGCGGGCGCCGCCGTGGGAGGGGTGGCGGACGTACGCGGCGCCGTCGAGCGCGGCCGCCGCGAGCCTCCCGACGGCGATCGGCTGCCGGCCGGCGACGATCGCGCGGAGAAACGGCGCGGCCGCCTCGACCTCGGCGCGGGTCGGCCGGCGGTTCGACGTCGCGGTTCCGGGATGCGTCGGCACGACGTTCCAGAGCAGCACTTCGTCCTCGACGCCGAGCTCCGCGAGCACGCGGTGGACGATCGTCGCGCTCGCCTCGGCCGGACCGGATCCGCTCAGCTGGCGCTCCGAGGTGAACGGGAGGCCGCTGACCCGCGCCCCGCGGTAGCCCGCCGCCTCGCCGACGAGCACGATCTCGGCGTCGGCCCGGGCCTCGAGATACCCGC
Source organism: uncultured Gaiellales bacterium (assembly GCA_964602945.1). Classification (GTDB taxonomy): domain Bacteria; phylum Actinomycetota; class Thermoleophilia; order Gaiellales; family Gaiellaceae; genus Palsa-739. Next base: position 999 of record CAZRTE010000043.1, on the reverse strand, counting down.
GCAGCCGCTCCTGCAGAAGCGACGCGCCCGCGTACTGGTTGAACGTCTCGCCGATGCGGGCGCGGGCGAGCCGGTCTACGAGCTCCAGCGGTTCCACTTCACGACCTCGGCCTGCGGCCGCCGGCGTTGCGAGAAGGCGCTCGTCGCGCGGTCCCAGTCGGGATCCTCGGCCGGGTGGCCCACGGTGACCCCCGTCACGATCGTGAGGTCGTCCGGGATCCGCAGCAGCCCGCGCCAGCGGGCGTCGTCCTCGACGGTCACGCCGTACACGCCCGCGCCGAGTCCCTCCTCGAGCGCCGCGAGCAGCACGAGCATCAGCGCCGCGCCGGCGTCCACGTGCCAGAAGGGCACCGGCCACAGCACCTCGACGCCGCCCGTGACGGCGAGCTTGTCGGGCCGGGTGTAGCGGTCGTGGTAGTCCTGCTCCCGCGTGAGGACGAGGATGTGCGCGGCGGCGCTGCGGAACCACGCCTGCGAGCGCTCGTCGCCCTGCAGCCCGGCGAGCGCGTCGATCGTCTCCGGGTCGTCGATCACGAGCAGCCGCAGCCCCTGGCTGTAGCCGGCGTTCGGGCCACGCCGCGCCGCGCGCGCGATCCGCTCGAGCGTCTCGCGCGGCACGCGCTCGCCGGTGTAGCTGCGGACGGCGCGACGCCTCTTGAGCAGGTCGTAGAACTGCACCGGCTCAGGCGGTGACTTCGGCCGGTGCGACGGCGTCAACCGCTCGACCCACGGCTTCGCCTCCAACTGCCCGAACGTCTCGCGCGCCTCGGCGAGCAGCGGCTGCGCGTTGTCGGGGCGACCGACCGCGGGCGATCAGCCATTCGGCGTGCTCGAGCTGGACGACGGCGAGGTGGAAGGGGAGCTCGAGGGCGCGAAGCTGGGCCTCGCCACCGGAGCCGCAGGCTGAGGCTCAGGCGCGGCAACCGCCGGAGCCGCAGGCTGAGGCTCAGGCGCGGCAACCGCCGGAGCCGCCGCGCTCGTCAGCGCCGTGCCGCAGTC
>CAZRTE010000042.1:0-21825 GCA_964602945.1 uncultured Gaiellales bacterium | reverse complement strand
CTGGTTCCGGCGCCAGACGTCGTCCCACTCCTCGAGCGAGCAGACGACGATCCGGTGCAGGCCGCTCACTTGCCGACTCTTGCGCGCGCGTACTGCTCGAGGAGCCGATCGACGTGCTCCGCCGGCGTGATCCTCTCCAGGGCGGCCGCCCGAACCCGTCGTGAGAGCTCGGATCGCACCGATTCGTCCGCGAGGGCTCGCAGGCTCGAGGCAGCCGCTGCCACGTCGCCCGGAGGAAAGCCCGGCGCGCCCTCGACCCGCCCGACGGTCTCCAGGTGACCCCCTGCGGCGGCCGCGACGACCGGAATGCCTGCAGCCATGGCCTCGAGCACCGTGATTCCGGCCGGCTCGCTACCGGCGGAAGCCAGGAAGATGCCGGCCCCGGCCAGCTCGGCCTCGGGACGGTCGGTCCAGCCCGTGAACTCGACCGCCGCGACCGCGTGCTCCCTGGCCCAGCGCTCGAGCAGCGGCAACTCGCCGCCGTCCCCGACCACGCGGAGCGTCCAGCCCTCGTCCGCCAGCCCCGACTCGGCCCAGGCTCGCAGCGCCGTCAGCGTGTCCTTCTCCGGCGAGAGCCGTTGCAGGACGAGCACGACCCTCGCCTCCCGCCGCCAGAGCAGCGGCACCGCAGGGACGGCGTGCAGGAGCACGGCGTCCGGCGGCGACTCGAGCTGCCCGGCGACGTACTCGCTCACCGCAAGCTGGCGCGCGAGCCCTCTCACGATCCACGGAGCGAGCAGGCGGCCGGCCAGGGTCGCGCCGCGCGGCTGCGCGAAGTGACGGGTCGCGACGACCGGGGCACGGTGGAGGGGCCGCGCGACCACGGCGAGCGCCTCGGCCTTCGTCATGTGCGCATGGCAGACGTCGACCCGCCCGAGCCGCGCGAGCGAGACGAGGCTCTCCCGCGCGTTTCCGCCCGGCAGCCACCGGGCCGTGCCGTCGAGCGCCCGCTGCATCGCGGCGGGCTGGCCGCCGACGACCGTGACCTCCCAGCCGCGCGAGGCGGTCTCGGCCGCGACGCCGGCGACGTACCGCTCCACTCCCGCGAAGCGCTGCGCGGTCGTCACGACGTGCACGACCCTCTGCGAGTCGGAGCGTCGCCGGCGCCGCAGGACGTACTCATACGTCTCCAGCACCAGCTGGGCGGTTCGCTCGGGGGTGAAGTCACGGCTCCGCACACGTGCGGCGGCGCCCAGCCGCTGGCGGAGCGAGGAATCCGCCGCAAGGCGCCGGAGTGCCTCGGCGAGCTCACCCACGTCGCCCGGGACCGTCAGGAGCCCGTCCACGCCCTCGGTGATCAGCTCCGCCGGACCTCCGGCCGAGGTCGCCACGACCGCGACGCCGGCCGCCATGCCCTCCAGCACGACCTGCCCGAACGGCTCGGGCGTCACGGAGCAGTGAACGAGCACGTCGAGCTCCCTCAGCTCCGCCCAGACGTCTTCGCGGAAGCCGAGGAACTCGACCTGGTCGGCAACCCCGAGCTCGGCCGCCCGGCGGCGCAGCGACCCCGCATACGCGTCCTCGCCGAACAGGTCGCTCCCGATCACGCGCCCGCGCGTCTCCGTGCCGCGAAACGCCTCCGCGAACGCCTCGAGAAAGACGTGCTGCCCCTTCCAGGGCGCGAGCCGCCCGATCACGCCGATGGTCACGGCGCCGCCGGGCGGCCGCTCGGCGACGGAGGCCTCTTCGACCGCATCGGGAACGACGGCGTTGTAGACGACCCGCGCCGTGCGCAGGTGCGGCAGGGTGCGCATCGTCTCCTCCGAGTTCGCGATCACCGCCGCCGGCAGCAGCCGGGCCAGGGCGCGCACGAGCGTCACGGCCGGTCTCGGCAGGTAGTCGGGGGCGATCCGGTCGCGCACGTGCCACACGACCGGGACGTGCGCGAGCCGCGCGGCTGCCGCGCCGTAGAAGGCCGCCTTGAGCGTGTTCGTGTGCACGAGGTCGGCTTCGAGCTCCCGGATCCTGCGGCTCAGACGCTGCACATAGGCCGGCAGATCCACGAGCGCCCGAAGGTCCAGGCGCGAAGGCCGCACGCTGTCACGCCGGAGGTCGCGCAGGCGCTCCGGCATCGGCAGGACCTCCGTCTCGATCCCGAGGCTTCGGAGCCGCTCGACCAGCGGCCCGTCCTCACCGAGGATCACCCGGACGTCGGCGTGCGCCTGTAGTGCCGGCAGGAACCTGAGCAGCGCGATCTCGCCGCCCGAGAGGCGGGCGACATGACCGAGGAAGACCACGCGGAGGCGGCGCGCCTGCGGCGGGACGCCGGAGCTAGAGGCCTGATGCGCAATAGGAGCGTCGCCCGGATGCCGCCCCAGGCGCGGCGCGATGCCGTTTCGTCGGCCTGGCACAGGCCATCGGCCGAGCCGTCCTCGCTTGGTCTGGAACGGCCCCGAGCGGGCTCGATTCCACATCAACCCTCTAGTAGGAACCGCTCCGCGCACCCGCGAGGATGGGAAGCGTCCGCAGGATCAGGCGGACGTCCTCCCACAACGACCAGGTCGTCACGTACAGGTAGTCGAGCTTGACCATCTCCTCGAACGGGATGTCGCTGCGGCCGAGCACCTGCCAGAGCCCGGTCATGCCGGGCTTGAGATCCATCCGCTTGCGCGCCCAGGCGTCGACGTAGCGGCCTTCCTCGGGGATCAGCGGCCTCGGCCCCACGAGGCTCATCTCGCCGGTGATCACGTTCAGGAGCTGCGGGAGCTCGTCGAGCGAGTAGCGCCTGAGCACGCGGCCGACCCGCGTCACACGTGGGTCGTCGGGGATCTTGAACATCCTCGGGTCGCTCCCCGGTTCCGCGTGCTTGTTCAGATGGCGGAGCGCCGCCTTCTGCGCCTCGGCGTCGACCGCCATCGTCCTGAACTTGAAGATCTGGAAGAAGCCGCCGCCGGTGCCCAGCCGCCGCTGCCGGAAGAAGACGGGGCCCGGGCTGTCGAGCTTGATCGCGAGCGCGACGAGGCCGAACAGGGGTGCGAGGACCACGAGGCTGGCGCAGGCGAGCGTCACGTCCATCGCCCGCTTCGCCGCCCTCGAGGAACGGGAGAGCTGCAGCGAGGGCACGGCGAGGAGCGGGACGCCCTCGAGCGTGTGGATCTCCGAGCTCGGGCCGACGAGGTCGAAGAGCCTGGGCACGACGTCGATCTGTACGTCCACGTCCCGCAGCGAGCGCACGAGCTCGATCGTCCGTTCGGCGGGATCGTTCGAGAAGGCCACGACGACGCGTTCGACGTCCAGCTCCCGCACGATCTCGCCCACGTGGTCGGGCGAGCCGAGAACGGTCAGGCTCTCGAGCCCCGGCCGCTGCTCCTTCGGCTGGTCGTCGACGAACCCGACGAGGTTGAGCCCGTACTCGGGATGCCTGAGGATCTTCATCGCGAGCAGCTGGCCGACGTCGCCGGCGCCGACGACGAGCGTGTTCTGCAGGTAGGAGAAGCGCCGGCGGCTCACCGCGCGGGCTCCGGCCCGGAATACGGTGACCGTGAACACGGAGAGGGCCCAGAAGAGCACGAGCTTCGTCACCGCGGGGTTCGCGGCGCCCGTCACGTAGCCGACGACGATGAGGAGCCAGGCGACGATCGTGACGAGGTGGAAGACGCGGGCGACGTCGTCCGTCGTGTTGTGGCTGGCCCGCGCCTCGTCGTCGTCGTAGAGGCCGTACCCGCGCGCGGCGACGACCCACAGGGGCAGGAGCGCGAGGAAGACGGCATACTCGCCCAGCGTGGTGAGGTGGTTAGGAGCCGACGAGACTCCGACGTAGAGCGTCTCGCTGAGCGAGAACGCGAGCATGAGACCGAGCACGTCGGCCGTGAGCAGTGCCCGCCGGACGAACCAGCCGCGGCGGTGCCTCGAACGGAACCGTCCCCCTTCCCGGCGACGAAGGATCTCCAGCGTCTGCGCGTCGAGGGTGGCGGTGAGCTCCCGCCCCGGGACACCGACGGGGCCCGGCTCGAACAGATGACTCGGGATGGTGCTGCTCATGTCAGTGTTCTCCTCTTCCCGCGCCGCAGGGCGCCGACGCACCCACGGGATGATCCAAACCGGTCAGGAATCTGATCGGCTCACGCTCAGGGTGGCTTGAACACTAGTTGCTGTCAAGACCGGTTCGCCCACGCCGAAGGTCGAGGTCCACGATCCGGTAGATGCGGTCACGGACGAGGTCGGCGCCGAAACGGGCGAGGAGGTCCTTCGCGTGCGGCCGGCCCGGCTCCGCGAGCAGCACGTCGTCACCGAGCCGCGGGAGAAGCTCCGCGAGCTGGTCGGCGTTCCGCGCCTCGTAGAGGAGGTCGGCGCCGAGGACGAGATCCCACGGCGCCGCGCGGAGGAGCGGCTCCGGCTCGCTCCAGCGGACGCGTGCGACGCGCAGCGAGGCGTGGTTTCGGTCCGCGTTCCGGCGCAGGAGCTCGATCGCGTCCTCGGCCCAGTCGGTCGCAAGCACGTCGGCGCCGCGGAGCGCCGCGGCAAGGGACGGCAGGCCGAGCCCGCAGCCCAGCTCGAGGACGCGACGACCACGCAGCGCGAGCCCGGCGATGTGACGCGCGAGGTCGAGCCCGCTCGGCCACAGCTCGGCCCAGTAGGGGAGGAACTCCTCCTCGTCGAACGCCGCCTCGTCGATGAGCTCTTCCGCGCTCGGCGGCCGCAGAAGCGACAGGCGGAGGTCCGCCGCAAGCTCGACGTCCTCTTCGACGAGGTTCAGGACTCGGACAGGGCCGCGAACAGGTCGACCGGCACGCCGTCGGGGTCGCTCAGCTGCGCGTAGCGCTGACCCCAGAAGGCGTCCCACGGCTCCTTCTCGCCGTCGAACCCGGCCGCGACGACCCGCGCGTACATCTCGTCGACCTCGGGCGGGCTGGCGAACTCGAAGGCGAGGGAGAGCTGGTTCCCCGCCGTGCGCGTCCAGTCGGGGCGGAAGCTGCGGACGACCTCCTCGGAGTCGAGCATCAGCCGGAGGCCGTTCGGCAGCGTCGCCTCGACGTGACCGTTGCCCTCGGGGAACTCGATCCCGAGCAGCCCGTAGAAGGCCACGGAGCGCCGCATGTCGGCGCAGACGATCCCGATGGCGTTCAGCTGCGACACAGGCGGGACGCTAGCCACTACGGTCGAGCCATGCAACGGAGACGGCTCGGCGCGAGCGACCTGATGGTCTCGGAGGTCTCCCTCGGCTCCTGGCTCACCTACGGCGGCGGCGTCGAGCGCGAGCAAGCCGAGGCCTGCGTGGCGAAGGCGTTCGAGGTCGGGATCGACCTCATCGACACGGCGAACGTCTACTCGCGCGGCCGCGCGGAGGAGTTCCTCGGCGAGGTGCTCGCGGGCCGTCCGCGCGACTCCTACGTCCTCGCGACGAAGCTCTACTGGCCGATGCCGGACGGCGGCAGCGGCCTCTCGCGCGAGCAGGTGCACACGCAGCTCGAGGCCTCCCTCCGGCGCCTCCGCACGGACCACGTCGACCTCTACCAGTGCCACCGCTACGACTGGGACACGCCGCTCGAGGAGACGATGGCGGCTCTGAGCGAGGTCGTACGGGAGGGGAAGGCGCGCTACATCGGCTTCAGCGAGTGGCCCGCGGAGAAGATCCGCGAGGCGCAGGAGATGTCCGGCGTGGAGCACTTCGTCTCGAGTCAGCCTCAGTACTCGATGATCTCGCGCGGCCCCGAGCGCGACGTGATCCCGTACTGCCGCGACCACGGCATCTCGCAGATCGTCTGGTCTCCGCTCGCGCAGGGCGTCCTCACCGGCAAGTACAGGCCCGGCGAGTCGCCGCCCGAGGGCACACGGGCGACGTCCGAGTCGATGGGCGCCTTCATGGACCGGGCCCGCGACGAGGACCTGCTCGAGCGCGTGCAGCGGCTGCGGCCCGTCGCCGACGAGCTCGGCCTGACGCTCGCACAGCTCGCTCTCGCCTGGGTGCTGCGGGAGGAGAACGTCGCCTCGGCGATCGTCGGCGCGACGCGGCCCGAGCAGGTGGAGGACAACGCCGCCGCATCCGGGGTCGAGCTCGGCGAGGAGACGCTCGCCCGGATCGACGAGATCCTCGGTGACAGCGTCGCCCGGGAGCCGCCGATGTCTGCCCGCTAGGGGCTTGGTGTGAAATGGACGCCCACAGAGGCCGCATTCGGCGCCGCGGGCTGTTTCACGTCAAGCCTCTACTAGGTCAGGCGCGACACTTCGGATCGCCCCAGCTTCGCTCCAGGGATCGCATCCGTTTCTCGACGGCCCGCTTGAAGGCGCCGATGTCCCTTGCCTCCCACATCACGTCCGGCGTCACTCCGGGCCCCTCGACGGTCGCCCGGTACTTCGTCCCCTCTCCGCCCGGATGACCGGGCGCCGCGTAGAACCCGTAGCAGAAGACACCCAGCGGGGCGTGGGTGAGGAAGCCGTTCTCACGGTGCCAGCCCTTCCCATAGGCCGAGTCGAAAGTGTCGACGTAGACGTTGCGTCCGTAGCCATCGCGGGGATTGCCGTGCCGTGTGAAGCGGAAGCCGTGGATTCCGCGACCGCGATAGGTGAACCTGCCGAAGATGTGACGGACTCTGCCGGAGACCCAGTCCTGGTGGACGACGAGCTTGGGGAGCGGGCCTCGCCAGTGCGAGAGATGCAGCTCCCAGGCTCCCTTGCTGCCGCCGTGGTCGGGCAGCATCCGCTGCCAGGACTGGAGCGCCCAGTAGCTGCCGTCCGGAGCCCTGCAGACCTCGACCAGCCGGGCGAGCGGCGGCCCGGGATACGGCAGGCAGACACCTCTGCCGCCTCCTCCGTAGCGGAGCTCGAAGGCGACCTGGGGCCGAGTTTTGCTCGGCGGGCGGGCGTTGATCGCGCCCCAGGCGACCAGCACCTTTCTCCGCCCCGCGACGTAGTAGGCGACGTGGGCGCGTCCCCGCCGATCGATCGTCAGCGTCGCATGTCTGGCGTTCCGGGCGACGATCGCGCTCCCGAAGGCGGGGGTGGCCACAACCGCTGAGACGAGCAGCAGCGCCGGGACGACTGCGCTTCGCTGGAGATGCTTCATCCTTTCGACCCCGGCCCGCTCCGGTTACCACCCGCAGCTCGCGCCAGCGGCGCCGCCGTGGCCCGGACCACCCGTTCGGCGAAAGGCTACCGGCCGCGGGAGATCGCCTGTCTCCCGCCGGACACCGCCGGCGGAGAGGACGACCTCGCGGATAGAGCCGCCCGCGCCCCGCCCCTCTCCTCGGCCATCCGCCAGGCGTTCAGGATCGCGCTCAACTCCGAGATACCCACCTCGAGCTTCGGCAGGTAGTGGCGCACCGCCGCAAGAGTCTCCGGATCGGTTGGGTCTGCGAACGCGACGAGCACGGCGTCGCCCTTCAGCCGCACCGGAATGGCCGCGAGCTCGCGGCCGAGCGAGATCGGCAGGAGGTTCAACGTCCCCGCGTTGACTCCAACCCGTCCGATGCTGACGTAGGGGAGCTCGAGCTGGTCGGCAAGCGCACGCGCGAGGTCTTCCTCGAAGAGCGCTCCATCCTCGAGCAGGACGAGACCCAGCAACCTCCCGGTCTCGCGAGAGCGCGCAAGCGCGTGCTCGAGCTGCTCGTCGTCGATCAGACCCCGGCGCGTCAGAATCTCCCCGAGACGGGGCGGGCGGAAGAGCGTCCCGCCGTGAGACGGCGGCACCCAGGTCGGGTCGGGAGCCTCGCGTAGCTCGAGGCGCGCGCCGTTGGCCGCCTTCCAGCTCTGTACGTACTCGTCGAGCTCGACTTCGGCAGCCGTCGTGTGGAGCGCGACATTCGCCGGCGAGACGAGCTTCGCCGGGATCCCGAGCCGCAGGAAGTAATCGCGCACCGCCACTCCCGGCTCCGCGTCGGAATCACAGCTGACGAGCCACCTCTTCGCTGCCGTCTCTCCCGACGCTCTACTCGCGGTCGCGTCCACTGCCGCAGCTCTCCTTTCGCCGTGTCCCGAGCGGCACGACGGTGCCGCTCTGCCGTTCGTTCTACGGCTTGGACGTGCTCTCGCACGACCCTCGTTCGAGGGAGTCGAGCACGTGGGCACGGGCCGCCCGCGTGCGCGTCCTATGCTGTGCGGCCGCGTCGGCGCCGACCACCCGGTCCGTGGGCTCGGATACCCGCCCAGAGCCAGGAGCCGATCCGCGACCGCGAGTGCCCGATCGCGTCGCGGATCGCGGCCGGCACGTCCTCGTGGAGGCCCTCGCCGTGGCCGACGAGGAGGTGCTCGGGCTCGAAGGCGAGCAAGCGCCGCGGCGGCGTCAGGCGCAGGAGCGCCGCGACGCCGACCCGCTCCTGCGGCGCGCGGTAGTACTGCGCGGTGCCGAGCGCCTCGGCCACGACGAGCGTCCGCTGCGCCGGCAACCAGAGCGCGACCTCACGCCAGAAGCGGTTGCGCACGAGCGGCACGACCTCGAACGGCGCTCCCTCCGGAGACTCCGGCGGGACGACGTGGAGCGGCACGCCGAGCCGGGCGGCGACCGCTGCGTTGTCGCGGTTGTGCCGGTCGAGCAGCTGGACGACGCCGGCCGGCTCGCCGAGGCCGGCCACCCGCTCGAGCGCCTCGTCGTCCGCGACGGCGTCGATCAGCCAGACGCGGCCGTCGACGGCGAGCGCGTGCGAGCAGCGGCGCATGAAGGAGCCGCCGTCGAGCCAGCCGAAGCCGAAGGGAAGCTCGTCGACGATGCTCGCGGCCATGCTCCGAGGCTAGCTCGGGGCGTCACCGTTGCGCGCCGCCAGCACGTGGTCCGCGAGCCCGTAGTCCACGGCCTCCTGGGGGGCGAGGAACCGGTCGCGGTCGATGTCGCGGACGACCTGCTCCACGTCGCGGCCGGCGTGGTGCGCGAGCACCTCGGCATAGCGGCGCGTGAGCGAGAGGATCTCCCGCGCGGCGATCTGGATGTCGGCCGGCGTGCCGCGGAAGCCGCCCGAGCCCTGGTGGATCATCACCTTCGCGTTCGGCAGGACGTAGCGCTTGCCGGCCGCGCCGCCGGCGAGCAACAGTGCCGCGGCCGACATGGCCATGCCGACGCAGTACGTCTGGACGTCCGGCCTGACGTACTGCATCGCGTCGTACATCGCCATCCCCGCGTAGGCGTCGCCGCCCGGCGAGTTGATGTAGAAGCGGATGTCCGAGTCCGGGTCCTCCGCCTCGAGGAACAGGAACTGGGCGACGACGAGGTTGGCCGAGGACGCCTCGACCTCGGTGCCGAGAAAGACGATCCGCTCGCGCAGCAGCCGCGAGAAGATGTCGAAGGAGCGCTCGAAGCGGCCGTCCGACTCGACCACCATCGGCACGACGTGGTTGGATACGCTACTCATCGGTTGCACATCATACGCAATCGCCTGGTTGCGCGTCGAGCCAAGGGAGGTCACGATGGAGGTCGAGCGGGAGATCGTCGTTCCGGAGACGCCCGACGAGGTCTGGGAGGCGCTCACGGTGCCCGAGCGGCTCGAGGAGTGGTTCGCCACCGAGGTCGAGCTCGACGCCTCTCCCGACGGCGACGCGGTGTTCCGCTGGGGAGACGGCGACGAGCGGCGAGCGGTCGTACGGGAGCTCGAGGAGGAGCAGCGGCTCGTGCTCGACTGGGACGAGGGCGGCAGCGTCGTCGTCGTGCTCGAGCCGACCGACGGGGGCACGCGCGTCCGGGTCGTGGAGTCGTCGCCCGACTTCGGCACCGCACTCGAGCTGCGCGCGCTCGGGCCGGTGTGGACAGCGACGGCGGCGTAGACCGCGTCTTCGCGGCGCTCGGCGATCCCGGGCGGCGCTCGCTCGTCGAGGCGGTGGCGAAACGGGGCACGGCGACCGCGACCGAGCTCGCGGCCGAGCGGCCGATCACGCGCCAGGCGGTCGCGAAGCAGCTCTCGGCCCTCGCGGAGGCGGGCCTGCTCCGCGCGACCCGTTCCGGCCGCGAGACGCGGTACGAGGTCACCCCGGCCCCGCTCGAGGACGCGGTCGAGTGGATGGTCTCCGTCGGCGCGGCGTGGGACGAGCGCCTGGCCGCGCTGCGCCGCAGCCTCGCTCAGGGAAAGAGCCGCTCCACCCGCCAGCCCCCGGACGAGTCCCGCTCGTAGCGGAAGCGGTCGTGGAGGCGGCTCGCGCGGTGCTGCCAGAACTCCCAGGCGGCCGGGACGACGACGTAGCCGCCCCACGTCGGCGGCCGCGGCACCGGCGCGCCTGCGAGGTCGCCCTCCAGCTCGGCGAGCCTCTCGTCCAGCTCCGACCGCGAGCGGAGCGGATCGCTCTGCCGCGAGGCGAGCGCCCCGACCTGCGCGTCCCGCGGCCGGGTCGCGAAGTAGCCGTCCGACTCCTCCTCCGGCAGCCGCTCGACCCTTCCTTCCACCCGCACCTGGCGGCCGAGCGGCGCCCAGTGGAAGAGGAGGGCGGCGCGGGGGTTCGCTGCGAGGTCGCGCCCCTTGCGCGAGCCGTAGTGGCTGTAGAAGACGAGGCCGCGCTCGTCGAAGCGCTTCAGCAGCACCATCCGCGCCGACGGCGCCCCGTCCGGCGCGGCGGTCGCGAGGGCCATGCTCTCCGGCACCTCGACCGCTGCCGACGCGTCCGCGAACCAGTGGCGGAACTGCTCGAGCGGATCGGAGGCGAGGTCCCGCCGGCGCAGTGCCCCTGCGGGCTCGCTACCCGTCGCTCTCCTCCTGGAACAGCCCCCGCTGGATCGCGTTCCGGACGAGCTCGGCGCGGGTGGTGAGACCGAGCTTCTGCATGATCCGCGCCCGGTGCGTCTCGGCCGTGCGGACGGAGATGTAGAGCTGCTGCGAGATCTCCTGGTTCGTGTAACCGAGAGCGAGCAGGCGGAGCACCTCGCGCTCGCGCTCGGAGAGCGGATCCTTCTCCTCCTCGGCCTGCGCGGCCGCGTCGGCCGCCGCGAGACGGGCCCCGAGCTGCGGATCGACGTGGCGCCGCCCCGCCGCGACCTCGCGCACGGCGAGGAGCAGCTCGTCGTCGGCCGCCTCCTTCAGGACGTAGCCGCTCGCGCCCGTCGCGAAGGCCTGACGCACGTAGTACGGGTCGTCCTGCATCGAGAGCGCGAGGATCCGCGAGTCCGGCGACGCGGCGAGGATCTCGGGGATCGCGTCGAGTCCCGAGGCTCCGGGCATGACGATGTCGAGCAGGACGACCGTGGGCTTGTGCAGGCGCGCGAGCCGGACGGCGTCGTAGGCCGTCCCCGCCTCGTCCTCCACCCTCAGGTCCTCCTCGGCCTCGAGCAGGCGGCGCAGGCCGGCCCGGACGAGCTGGTGATCGTCGACGACGAGGAGCGTGATCACCGGACCGGGACCTCCGCGACGAAGGTCGTGCCCGAGCCCGGGCGGGACTCGATGGCGACCCTGCCGCCGAGCAGCGAGACGCGCTCCCGCATCCCGAGGAGTCCGAGCCCCTCGGCGCGCTCGCGGCCGGGCTCGAAGCCGATCCCGTCGTCCTCGACGAGCACCGAGACGGAGTCGGCCTTGCGGGTGAGCACGATGCTCACGCGGTCGGCCCGTGCGTGCTTGACGACGTTCGTCAGCGACTCCTGCACGATCCGGTAGAGGGCCGTCTCGACGTCGGGTGGGAGCCTGCCCTCCGGAACGTTCTGGACGAACTCGATCGCGATCCCGGTCTGCTCGCCGAAGCTGTCGGTCAGCCGCTCGAGGGCGGCGACGAGGCCGAAGTCGTCGAGCGCCTTCGGCCGCAGCTCGACGGCGAGGCGGCGCACGTCCTGCAACGTCGAGCGCACGAGGTCGCGCACCTCCGCGACCGAGGCGTGCAGCATCTGCTCGTCCTTCACCTCCTCGAGCCCGCGCAACCCGAGCAGGATCGAGGTGAGGGCCTGGCCGGTCTCGTCGTGCAGCTCGCGTGCGAGGCGCCGCCGCTCGAGTTCCTGCGCCGACACGACGCGCCGGAACGCGTCGCGCGTGACCCGCTGGCGCAGCTCGACGGCGACCGCCGCCCGCGCGGCGAAGATCTCCGCCAGCCGCAGGTCGTCCTCGCCGAAGCGCGCGTCCGCCCCCTCCTTGTCGTGCGCGACGATGACCCCGATCGCCTCGTCACGCACGAGCAGCGGCACATAGAGGCCCGTCCGCACCGCGAGTCGCCGCGCCGCCTCCTGGTCGACCTCGGGATCGTCGAGCACGGAGTCGACACGCTCGCTCCGCCGGCGGGCGAGGACGCGGGCCGTCTTCGAGCCCGGCCCGAGCTCGAGCGCAGAATGGTTCCCCTCGCCCATGCCGGCGCGGCCCGCGAGGCGTAGCGCGTCGCCCTCGGGAAGGGCGATCGCGACGAGACGCGCGTCGATCAGCTGGCGGAGCTGCTCGGCGACGAGCGCGAGCAGCGTGTCGAGCTCGAACTCGGTCACGAGGACGTTCATCACGCCGTTGAGCGACTCGAGCTGGCGCGCCCAGCGAGTCGACGTCTCGTAGAGGCGGGCGTTCTCGATCGCGACGGCGGCCTGGGCGGCGAGCATGACGACCGCCGCCTCGTCGTCCTCGCCGAAGTCGGCGTCGCCCGCCTTCTCCGTCAGGTAGAGGTTGCCGTAGACGACCCCGCGCAGGTGGACGGGGACGCCGAGGAAGGAGCTCATCTGCGGATGGCCCGGGGGGAAGCCGACCGAGCGCGGATCGTCGTTCAGGTCGTGCAGCCGCAGCGGCCGAGGGTCCTGGATGAGGACGCCGAGGATGCCGCGACCGCGCGGAAGGCCGCCGATCGCCGCCCGCGTCTCCTCGTCGATCCCCGCCGTCACGAAGCGCTCGAGCGATTCACCGGACGGGCCGACCAGGCCGAGCGCCGCGTACCGCGCACCCGTGAGCTCGGAGGCGGTCTCGACGAGCTTCTGGAGGACGGCATCGAGCGAAAGCTCGGACGAAAGGGCGATTCCCGCCTCGACGAGCGCCCGCGTTCGATCGGTGGTGGCATCCACGCGCATGCAACGATATCCGTGGCTTTCCGCACGGTCGAGTGCGTAGGACCGCCGATGCGGTGCGGGCGCGGAAGGCCGACACTCTCGACATGGGTCGTCGTACGCTCGTCTTCGGCTCGGTCGGCGTCGCCGTCGTGGTGGCAGGCGTGCTCGCGGCCGTGTTCGCGTTCGGCTCCAGCGGCGGGACGCAGGCGTCGTCGACCGTGACCGGCGCCGACCGCGTCGCCACGCTCCTGGACGGGATTCCGCAGCAGGGCACCGCTCTCGGCGATCCTTCCGCACCGGTCACGCTCGTCGAGTTCGCCGACCCGCAGTGCCCGTACTGCGGGGTCTGGGAGCGCGACGCGCTGCCCGACATCGTCGACGGGTACGTCCGGACGGGGAAGGTCCGGGTCGTCTTCGACGGACTCGCCTTCGTCGGGCCGGACTCGCTGACGGCGCTGCGAACGGCACTGGCGGCCGCCCAGCAGAACCGGTTCTGGAACGTGCTCGAGCTCCTGTACGAGAACCAGGGCACGGAGAACACCGGCTGGGTGACCGACTCGCTCCTGCGGGACATCGGGGCAGCGGTGCCGGGGCTCGACACCGACCGCATGCTCGCCGACCGGAGCTCCGCCGCCGTCGACGGCCTGATCACGCAGGCGAACACCACGGCACGAAACGCCGGCGTGACCGCGACGCCCAGCTTCGCGGTCGGGCGGACCGGCGGACAGCTCCAGCTCGTCCGCGTCAACAGCCTCACCGCCTCGGCGATCACGCCCGCGCTCGACGCAGCGCTGAAGCAGTGACCGACCGCCGCCTCCGCGGCGCCGTCCTCCTCCTCTCGCTCGTCGGCGCAGGAGTCGCCGCCTACCTCACCGTCGCCCACTTCGGCCACGTCCGGATCGCGTGCGCCACGGGCGGCTGCGAGACGGTGCAGACGTCGCGCTACGCGGAGGTCGCAGGCGTGCCCGTCGCCGCGATCGGGCTCGCCGCCTACCTCGTCCTCGCCTGGTCCGGCGTCGCCCGCGGCGAGCTCGCGCGCGGAATCGGCTTCGCGGCGGCGGTGACCGGCTTCGCCGTCTCCATGGTGCTGCTCTACGTGCAGGCGGGGATCCTGCACGCGTTCTGCCAGTGGTGCCTCGCGAGCGACGCGATCCTCGTCCTGCTCCTGCCGGCGACGCTGCTCAGAGCCTGGCGCGGAGCTCCGCCGGGCGCAGGATCTTCGCGCCCAGCTCGGCGGCCGCGGGCACGTGCTCGCGCACGACGCGGAGCACGACCTCAGCCTCGTCACTGAGCGGGCTCAGGATCCTGTTCCCCTTGAGCAGCGCCTTGCCGCGCGGCCCGGCGTGGACCGCGAGGTCGCGCTCGCCGTAGCCCTTCTCCTGCAGGAGCGCGTTCGCCTGCTCGATCGCCTCGCCCATCAGGCGTGTTCTAACTCAGTGATCGGTGCCGCGGCGGGCTGAAGGGGTCCCGTCCCTCCTTCGAGGGCTATGAGCTCGACGGCCGGCGACCGACGGGATGGCCGTGCGGATCATCGCGGTCACCATCCTTCTGGTCGTCGTGTCGGCTCTCGCGGCAAGCTCCGCGTCCGCCACCCGGGCCGCCGCCCGCGGCGGCGACGGCAGCGGCCTCGGGCACACGGCCCGGGCGGCGCAGATCATGCACAGGGAAGCCGCCGGCGTGCGGTTCGACTGCATCGACGCCTCGCCTGCGGACCGGGCGGGCGTCTATGCCGCCCTGGCGGCGGCGCACGTCCAGTGGGTCAGACTGGCCTTCGCCCTGAACGGCGCCGAACCCGTCCCTGGCTCGTACAACCAGGACGTAATGACGAGGTTCGGTGACTGTGTCGACCAGGCTCAAGCCTACGGCCTGCGCGTCCTCGTCCCCGTCGTCGGCACTCCTCCCTGGGCCGGCAGCGGCGCCTGGAACGCGCCACCGAGGGACCCCGCGACGTACGCGGCGGCGCTCGGCTATCTCGCCGCCCGGTATCCGCAGGTGTCGGCCTGGGAGATCTGGAACGAGGAGAACACCCGCCACTTCTGGCAGGGCACCGCCGGGCAGTACGTGACCCTGCTCAAGGACGCGTATGCGGCGGTGAAGCGGGCGAACCCGAATGCGCTCGTCGTCTTCGGCGGCACCGCCCACACCGATGCCGGCTGGGTCCGCGACTGCTACCAGGCAGGGGCCCGCGGCTACTTCGACGTCATGGCCACCCATCCGTATCCGCGGATCCACACGAACACGGACACCGCCCAGGTGCTCGGCTCGACGCAGGCCGTGCGGAACGTCATGCTCGACTACGGCGACCGAAGCACGCCGATCTGGTTCACCGAGTTCAGCTGGTCGAGTGCCGCAGTGGGAGCGCAGACGCAGGCGCAGGCCCTGAGGGCGTCGTTCTCCTACATCGCCGACCATCTCCCCTACGTGACCGCGGCGTTCTGGTTCGAGGCGCAGAACGAGGACTCGACGGTCGAGGCCGGTACGTGGCAGGCCGGCCTGTCCCTGCTCACGCCGGACCTCGGCGTCACGCCCGCGTACCAGGCCCTCCGGGCGTGGGCTGCCTGAGCCTCGCCGCACGCGCCACCCCGGCACCCTCTCGGTAGGGCACACAGAGACCGCCGGCCTCGCTCCCCAATTCGAGGGTCTTGGCTCTGGAGCGGCCTGCCGACCAGATTGCCGTGCGGATCATTTTCAGGCTTGCGCTCATTCCCGCCGTCCTGGCTCTCGCTGCAGGCTCCGGCGCCGCCTGGACGGCCCAGGCCGCCGGTGCGGACCAGAGCCATGCGCAGGCGGGCAAGGCCGCCCGCGCGACCGTCGGCGTCTACGCCTCGGGCACGACGATCGGGGCTTCTTCCCCCGCTCCGGCGGGCGCGACCTCCTCCGTGTCGCTCGCGATGCCGATCGGGGGCGTGGACGACGCGATCGTCCTCGTCCACGCCGCGCAGAAGGTGTCGATCTCCTCGCCCACGATCGCCTCGCCGCTGCAGCTGCGGCTCCTCTTCGCCCACTACGTGTCGGTCGACGGGACGGCCGTCCCCGACGCGCTCCTCCCCTGGGACGGCACGCAGCGCTCGACCGAGCACGTCAACCAGCCGCTCTGGCTCCAGGTCACGGTGCCGTACGGGACGGCAGCCGGAACCTACCGCGGCTCGGTGCAGGTCGTCGCCGACGGCACCGCCACCAGGGTGCCGGTCACGGTCACCGTGTACAACGTGACGCTGCCCCGTCCGGGCCAGGTCTCCGGGAGCCTGCTGACCGCCTTCAACGTCTCGCCGCAGTCGTACGGCGCCACGGTCAACAAGCTGTACGGGATCGCCGCCGACCAGTCGGCGCCGGGATTGTTCAGCTTCCTCGCCTCCTACCGGATCTCGCCGAACAACTGGGGCTACGGCAACCCCCGTACGACCGCGGGCTACACGAGCGACCAGCGCTGGTGGCTCGACAAGTCCTCGCAGATGGCGACCGCGGTCGGCGATCCGCGCCGGTTCGCCTCGATGTGGATCCCGATCTCGAGCAACCGCTGGCCGAAGAGCAGCTACGTCGGCGGGCTGTCTCCGTACGCGCCACAGACCTGGTGCTCGTACCTCCGCTCGGTGCACGGCTACTGGCAGCAGGAGGGCTGGCTCGCCTCCTATCCCTACCTGTGGGGGATGGACGAGCCGGGTCCGAAGAACTCGAAGACCGTCAGCGAGCAGGCGTCCGTCGCTCACTCGTGCTTCCCCGGCAGCCACGTGATCGTGACCGGCAATCCGTCGCCACAGAACAAGCTGCTCTGGAACGGCGGCTCGAACGACGTCGACACCTGGGTCGTGCTCGCCGACCGTTACTACGGCAAGTACACGACGCCGAGCCAGCTGAAGAAGCACGTCTCGCACGCCACGCAGAGGCTGAAGCCGATCGACAGGGTGCGCAGGCAGGGCAAGCAGATCTGGACCTACACGTACGAGACGAAGGCTCACTCCACGCCCAGCTTCGGCGCCACCGAGCGGCTCACCGACCCGCGCGTCTTCGTCGACTGGGCGGCTCTCGAGGGGATCAGCGGCGTTCTCTACGGCCAGGGGACGACGACGTACGGCAAGAGCAACCCGCTCGTCTCCAACGACAGGGCACAGGGCGGCTTCGTCCTGATCTACCCGGGCCGCGACGGTCCGGTGCCGAGCGCCCGCCTCGAGGTGCTGCGGGAGGGGATCGAAGACTGGGAGATCCTCGACGTCGTCCGCCACCGGCACGGCGCGAAGGCGGTGCGGCAGATCCTGGGCGGCCTCTTCTCCACCACGGCGAAGGGGACGAAGCTCGGTTGCACCGTCGGCTGCCCGCTCAAGACGCGGACGCCGTTCTCCTGGCCGAGGTGGTCGCACGACGCCGCCACGCCCGGCAAGCTCGCCACGATGCGGGCCAAGGCGCTCGCCGCCGCCTCGTAGGCTCCTCTAGCGAAAGAGGTCGGTCTCGGGCGGGATGACGAGGTCGGCGGCGCGGCCGGCGCCGCGCACGTCGAGCCCACGCACGACGGCGACCGGGACTCGGTTGAGCTTGCCGAAGACGAGTTGCGCCGCGCCGGCGATCTCGTCGGCGACGGCGATCCGCGTCGCGTGCAGCTCGTAGCCGGCAGGATCGCGCTCGCCCACGAGGTCGTGCAAGACCTCGACGCCGGCCGCGCCGATCGCGACGTCCGTCGTCGCTGCGCGCCAGGGGCGGCCGAAGGAGTCGGTCACGATCACGCCGACGTCGGCACCCGTGCGCTCCCGCAGAGCCTGGCGCAGGCGGGCGGCCGAGGCATCGGAATCGACCGGGAGCAGGACGACCGTCTCCGGCTCGGGCGCGTTCGAGGCGTCGACACCGGCGGAGCCGCAGACGAAGCCGTGCCGGGTGCGGGCGATGAGCAGCGGGGGGCGGATGCGGACGAGCTCGGCGGCCTCGTCGAGGATGACCTGGATGCGGCGCGGGTCGGCCTGCCCGTCCGCGAGCTCGTGCGCGCGCGCCGAGGGCTCGACGTCGGCGAGGGCGACCACACGCCCCTCCACCTTCGAGACCGCCTTCTGGGCGACGACGACGACGTCCGCGTCCCGCAGGTCCGTGCGCTCCGTGATCAGGGCCGCGAGGTCGTCGCCCTCCCGCAGCTCCGGCAGCCCGCGGACCGGCGTGACGCGGAAGCCGGCCCCGACGTCCTTGACGAGCAGGAGCGTCGGATTGTCGCCCTGCCAGAGACCGTGCAGCTCCTCGAGCGGGACGAAGCCGAGCGACTCGTAGAACGCGCGGGTCGCCCCGTAGCCGCGGCTCTCACGCGACGGTCCGAGCGTCTTGACCTGAAGATAGCGAATGCCTGCGGCGCGGCACCAGGCCTCCGCGGCTCGGACGAGGGCGCGCCCGAGCCCTCGCCGGTGGAGCTCACGGCGCACTCCCATCACGTAGAGCTCGGCGGCCTGTGCGTTGTGCCGCTTGACGCAGACGAAGCCGCGGTCGGGCAGGAGCGCGAAGGTCGGCAGCTCCGCCGCCTCCGCGATGTAGGCGCGCGTGGACTCCTCGAAACCGAACCACTCCGGCAGGTCGCGGAGCACGGCCTCCGCGAGGCGCGACCGCTCTGCCGGCTCGTCGAGCTGGACGACTTCGCTCACGGCAGGCCCGTGACGCGGATGCCGGCGTGTCCCTCGTAGCGCCGGTTGAGGTTGACGAGCACCGCCGTCAGTCCTTCGAGCGAGCGGGCGCTCGCCAGTGGGCCGGCGTCGAGCGCCCGTCCTGCGACGACCTTCGCCGCGAGCTCGAGGGCGAGCCTCTTGGCCTCGGCGTCGTCGCCGCAGACGAAGGCGTCCTCCTCGGGGCGGCTCCGGGCCAGCTTTCCGGCGGCGAGGGAGTGCAGGCCGGCGACGACCGGTCCGCGGACGAGCTCCTGCGTGCGCTCGGCGAGCGAGCGCGACTCGGGTCCCGGCCGGGCGCCGTCCGGCCCGAAGGAGAGCTCGCTCGCGACGCTGAGCAGCGGCCTCTCGCCGATCGCGCCGGCGAGCTCGGCCGCGGTGGCCAGTGCCGCGTCGGCCCGTGTCGCGAGCACGACGAGGTCGGCGCCCCGCACCGCGTCCGCGTTGGCCGCGCCGGAGGCGGCCCCCGCCTCGCGCGCCTTCTCCCGCGCCCGCTCCGCGTCACGGGAGCCGATCACGACCTCGTCCCCGGCCGCCGCGAGCCGCCGGGCGAGGGCGAGGCCGAAGTCGCCCGTGCCTCCGAGGATGGCGACCCTCATGCCGGAACCGCTCCCTGGCCGCCGAAGGCGGCCCGCTCTTCCGGCCGGGCGTCGGCGGCTGCGCCGACGACGCTTCCAGCCCTGAGTGCGGCTTCCGCGAGACGGCGGCGCGACTCGACGTCCACCATGAGCGTCCGCGTCACGATCGGCCGCACCTCGCCGAGCCCGTCGAGATCGTCGGCATCGGCCTCGTCGACGACGATCGCATCGACCAGGCCCTTGTAACAGTCTGTTACTTGCCGCGGCGAGGTGCCGCCCGCGAGCCGGCGCAGCATCCGGTCGGCGGGTCCCTTCCCCGCCCGCCCGCCGATCAGGGGGCTGACGGCGACGCACGGCACCCGGCGCGCGGCGAGCGCGTCGTGCAGAGCCTGGACCGCGAGGATCGGGCCGAGGGAGACGTACGGGTTGCTCGGCGCCAGCAGGATCAGGTCGGCCCGCGCGAGCGCCTCGAGCGTCCCGGGAGCGGGCCGGGCCGCAGCCCCACCCTCGAAGCGCACGGCGTCCACCTCGTCGCGGTGGCCGCGCGCGACGAACCATTCCTGGAAGGGGAAGGGGCCCGCCGGCGTCTCCAGCCACGTGCGGAGCCGGTCGTCGGTCGCCGGCAGCAGCCGCGTCCCGACCCCGAGCGCAGCCGCGAGCCGCGCCGTCACCGCCGACAGCGGCTCCCCCGCGCGCAACGCCTGCGTCCGGACGAGGTGCAGGCCGAGGTCGAGATCGCCGAGCGCGAACCACGACTCGCCGCCGAGTGCCGCCGCGGACTCCAGCGCCCTCCACGTCTCTCCCTCGCGTCCCCAGCCACGCCGCTCGTCGGCGAGCCCGGCGAGTGCGTAGAGGATCGAGTCGAGATCGGGCGAGACGTGGAGGCCGAGCACCTCGACGTCGTCGCCCACGTTGCCGATCACGGTCGTCGCGTCCGCCCCGGCGACGTCCACGACGCCCCGGACGAAGCGCGCGCCGCCCACGCCGCCCGACAGCACGGTGACGTTCAGGTGCTGCTCCCGTCGAGCTCGGCGAGGCAGGCCTGCGTGCGAGGGCCGGCCCGGAGTTGGAGCCGCACGAGGTCGTCCATCGTGTCGACGTCGTTCACGAGGTTGGGCAGGGCCACCGCCGCCGCCTCGAGCCCGAGCGCGGCGGCGTGCGCACGAAAGCGGTCGGCGCTCGCCCGGCCGTAGAGCGGCGCGAAGGCCTCGGGCGCCGGCAGGCTGAGGGCGTTCGTCGTCCCGTCGAGCGCCTCGACGAGCGCGATGCCGCCGGGGGGTGTCGCGACGAGAAGCGAGCGCAGGTCGTGCGGCACGGCGCAGGGAAGGTCGGCGTTGACGACGAGGATGCCCCCCGGCTCGACGCCCTCGAGCCCGGCGAGCACGGCCGCTCCCTGCCCCGCTCCGGGGTCGGCGAGCGCCTGGGCACCCGCCGCCAGGGCCGCCCGGGCCGCCTCGCGGTCGGGGGTGACGACGCGGGTCTCGCCGACGGGGAGGCAGGCCGTCAGGACGTCGAGGAACATCGCCTCGGCGAGCTCTGCCCGTACGCGGTCCGAGGAGTGGAGGCGCGTCTTGCCCTCCGCACCTGCGAACGGAACGACGATCGTGGTCACGTGGGCAAGCCTACGTCCGGTGGGGATACTGACGCCGTGCAGATCGTGGCGACACAGCGGCTTCCCGGACCTGCCTGGGAGACGCTGCCGGAGGTTGAGGAGCTCGAGACGTGGCCGCCGGCGGCGCCGCTGCCGGGTGTCGAGGTGCTCGTCGCCGTCGTCGCGCGCGTGAGCCCGCCCGAGCTGGATCTGCTCCCCGACCTGCGTCTCGTCGCGAACTACGGCGTCGGCTACGACACCGTCGACGTCGCAGCGTGCCGCGAGCGAGGGATCGCCGTCACGAACACCCCGGGCGTGCTCGACGCCGCCGTCGCCGACCTCACGCTCGCACTCGTCCTCGCCTGCCGCCGGCGCCTCGTCACGGCCGATCGCTTCGTCCGCGCAGGCGGCTGGCGGCGCGGCTGGGCGCAGCCCGAGCTCCTCGGACGGGACCTCGCGGGCGCCGTGCTCGGTCTCGTCGGCTTCGGCCGGATCGGGGCGGCGGTCGCCCGGCGGGCGGAGGCGTTCGACATGCGCGTCGTGCACCACCGCCGCTCCGGGGGAGCCCCGCTCGACGAGTTGCTCGCCGGAGCCGACGTCGTCTCGCTCCACGTCCCGCTCACGGAGGAGACCCGCGGCCTCCTCTCACGGGCGCGTCTCGGCCTGCTCCGCGACGGCGCGACGCTGATCAATACGGCGCGCGGCCCGGTCGTGGACGAGGAGGCGCTCGTGGACGAGCTCGTCTCGGGGCGCATCTCCGCCGGCCTCGACGTGTTCGCCGCCGAGCCGCACGTCCCGGAACGCCTCGTCGACCTCCCGAACGTCGTGCTCACGCCGCACCTCGGCAGCGCCACGGTCGAGACACGCGCCGCGATGACGCAGGTGCTCGTCGACAACGTGCTCGCCTTCTTGCGGGGTCGGGCGTTGCCCAACGCGGTATAGCGAGCGAGTGCTCCGCACTCGCTCGCTGGGGGAACGGAACTCCGCGCGCCCGAGAGCGCGGTCTCGGGCGCGCTCCGTACTGTCTTGCTTTCAGGTTGTCTGGACGGGAGGCCTGCCTCGTGTGCTCGCGCGCGGCAGAGGCCGGCGCGAGCACGGTGCGGCCTCCACGTACCCGTCCCGCGTACGCTCCGGCCCCGAACGCCGAGGATTGGTCAAGCGTTCGACCCCACTCCGGCG
>CAZRTE010000041.1:20229-22305 GCA_964602945.1 uncultured Gaiellales bacterium | reverse complement strand
GCCCGCACCCACCGACCCCAAACAAGCCCTGACCGCCCTAGGGCCGGGGAGACCACCCTCTCCCCGGCCCTCGTTCCTTAGCCCGTCCGTCGACGAGCGCAGCTCTTCGACGGATCCAGCGAGCAAGAGCGAAGCTCTTGCGAGCTAGCCGAGGCCGAAGGTCTCGCGAGCTTCCAAGATCGCCTTGGCCTGCTCGACGAGCTCGTCGAGGTCGAAGCCCTTGCCGACGAAGGCGCGCGCCCCGCCGGACGCTGCCTGGCTCCGCCCGTCCTCGTCCACCTCGCCGCTGAACATGAGCACGGGGATGGCGCCGGCGCCGTAGCGCTCCTGGATGCGGCGCAGCATCTCCCAGCCGTCGACGTGCGGCATCATCACGTCGAGGAGGACGAGGTCGGGCTTGCGCACCTCGATCGCCCTGAGCCCCTCGTCCGCGCTCGCCGCCTCCTGCACCTCGTATCCCTGCCTCTGGAGCTCGACGCGGACGAGCGCCCGCATCCGCTCGTCGTCGTCGACGAGCAGGACCGCCGGGCCTCCCTGCCGGCGCGCCGGCCCCGACCGCGCCAGGAACGCCTCGAGGTCACCGCGCCGGTAGCGCCGGTGGCCGCCGGGCGTGTAGAAGGCGGGCACGCGCCCGTGGTCCGACCACTTGCGCATCGTGCTCTGCGCGACCCCGAGAAAGCGCGCTGCCTGACCGAGGGTCAACCACTCGAACTCGCGCCGGCCGCGGTCCCCTTCGTACCCCATCGGTGGGAATCTGTCCAAAACTCACACTTATTACACCCGAAACCGGAGTGTCGAAGCGCGACGAATCGGGCCTCAGGGCTTGTAGTCGGACGCGCCCCGCTGGTAGACGTCGAACGCTGCCGCGAGCACGGTCGTCAGGTCGCGCGGCCAGCCGGGGGCCTCGGCCCGCTCCTCGAGCACCTCGCGGCCCCAGCGCTCCGAGTCGAGGTAGGCGGCGGTGAGCTCCGAGAGCGTGTACGTCTGCCCGACCCGCTTGCGCAGCTCGCCGAGCACGAGCTCGAGCAGGCCGAGCAGCTGCCCGTAGCGGCGGGGGTCGTCGCGGAAGGTCTCGAGCCGCCGGCTTCCCTCCTCCCACTCGTGCCGGACGACCTCGAGCTGCGTCACAGCGGGCGTAGGCTCGACGGAGCCGCCCCAGGAGCGGAGGTCGCGGCTTCGCCGCGGCCGGAGCGGGGAGCCGAGCAGCACTCCCGGTCGGGCCAGCGAGGATCGATCTCCGCGAGGATCCGCTCGCCGAGCTCGTAGCCCGGACACGCGAGCGCGAATGCGACGTGGGCGTGCAGGCACTTGAGGCTGCCCCTGCGGCGGGAGCCGGCGACGCCGTAGTCGAGCGAGGCGCCGCCGTCTCGGCCACTCGCTCCCGCCGCGAGCTCCCGCCGCAGGCGCCGTTGCTGCTCGTCAGCCGCCGCCAGGCTCTCCGCGAGGCGGGGGTCGTCGCGGGCGGCCGCGCTCCAGCGCTCGACGCCCCCGGCCGCCTCGAGCCGGGAGACGGCCGCGACGAGATGCCGGCAGGTCAGGTAGTACGTCGTCGGGAACGGCTCTCCGTCCGGCGCGTACGGATTCTGCTCCGTCACGGCCGGAGCGCCGAAGGGGCAGCGAACGGCGATCCGCCGCAGCGTCCGCGGCGCCCGTCCGAGCTGCCGCGCGACGACCTCCCGGTCAGCCTCCGCCACCACTGGAGGCAGCATTACCCGACTGCTGCCGCCTCTGCCGCCATTGCGGCACGTCCTTGACGATGAAGAGATGCTCGCCCGGCCGGATGTAGCCGAGCGAACGGGCCTCGCGTGCGAGCACGGTGGGCGAGGAGGCGCGCTGCAGGCGCCGCTCGAGAGACGCCTGCTCCCGCTGCAGCCGCTGGACGACGGCAACCCGTGCGGCCCGCTGCGCGCGCGCGTCGAGATAGTCGTGGATGGGCCGGTAGTAGAGAAGCCCGACGAGCACGAGCGCACCGATCGCGAACCAGCGGCGGGCCCGAGGGGCGGCCATGCGGCGGCGGGCCTTCTTGGCAGGCATCACGCCGGAGTTCTGCGCCCGGGTGCCGCTTCCCTGCCCGGG
>CAZRTE010000041.1:0-20129 GCA_964602945.1 uncultured Gaiellales bacterium | reverse complement strand
TCTTGGCAGGCATCACGCCGGAGTTCTGCGCCCGGGTGCCGCTTCCCTGCCCGGGACTTCCGGCTCGCCGGCCGGGAGCGGCCCGCGGCCAGGGGCCTCAAGCTGAGGCTCCTGGCTCGTCGCCGGCAAGCGAGGCAAGCGAGCGAGGCGCGGACAGTACAACCGGTACGGCCAAGCCGAGCGAACGCAGGATCGCGCAGCCGGCGACGAGAGCGCGCCGCGGAGGCCGGCTCCGCCGGCCGGGAGCGGCCCGCGGCCAGGGGCCTCAGGCGATGTCGATCTTGATCACGTTGGTGGAGCCGGGGATGTTCACCGCGGTGCCTGCGGTGATGACGACGCGGTCCCCGCTCTCCACGATTCCCGCCTGGCGCGACGCGTCGATCGCCAGCCGCCAGAGCTCTTCGACGTCGCTCGTCTCGGAGATCATGACGGGCGTCACGCCCCACTCGAGCGCGAGCTGCCGCATCGCCCAGTCGACGTGCGTGAGCGCGACGATCGGCCGGCGGGGCCGGTGCCGGGCCACAGCGCTCGCCGTCCGCCCGGTGAAGGTCGGGACGAGGATCGCCTTCGCCTGCAGGGCCTCGGCGAGGTCGCACGCCGAGTTCGACATCGCCCGGCTGATCGACGGCTCGTCGGCCGCACCCGGGAGCTCGTGCCGGTAGTCGAGGCTCGGCTCGATCGCGCGGGCGATCCGGTCCATGTACGCGACAGCCTCGACCGGATACTCGCCGATGGCCGTCTCGCCGGACAGCATCACCGCGGAGGTGCCGTCGAGGATGGCGTTCGCGATGTCGCTCGCCTCTGCCCGCGTCGGCTCCGGTGAGTGCACCATCGTCTCGAGCATCTGCGTCGCCGTGATCACCGGCTTGCCGCGCTCGAGCGCGCTGTGGATGATCCGCTTCTGCACGAGCGGTACGAGCGCCGGCCCGATCTCGACGCCGAGGTCGCCCCGCGCGACCATCACCGCGTCGGTCTCGGCGAGCACGTCGTCGAGCACGTCGACGGCCTCTGCCTTCTCGATCTTGGCGATCACGTGCGCGGGAGACCCCGCCTGCTCGAGCAGGGCACGGAGGTCGCGAACGTCCGCCGGCGAGCGGACGAACGAGAGCGCGACGAAGTCCACACCGGTCTCGAGCGCCCACTCGAGGTCGGCGACGTCCTTGCGCGTGAGCGACGGAATCGGGATCGGGACGCCCGGGAGGTTGACGCCCTTGTGCGAGCTGACGAGGCCGCCGACGAGCACGGCGCACCGGGCCCGTCTCTGCTCGACCTCGTCGACCCGCAGGCGAACGAGCCCGTCGTCGATGAGGAGGTCGTGGCCCGGCTCGAGGACGTCCCCGATCACGGCCGGCGCGACCGGCAGCTCGCCGTCGGTCGCCGAGCCCTCCGCGCAGACGGTGACGTGGTCGCCGCCGTGGAGGACGACCGGCTCCGCCAGCTCGCCGATCCGCAGCTTCGGCCCCTGCAGGTCGGCGATCAGCGCCACCGGGCGGCCGGTGTCGGCGGCGATCTCCCGCACGAGCCAGGCGCGCTCGGAGTGCTCCTGATGCGTTCCGTGGGAGAGGTTGAACCGGACGGCGTCGACGCCGGCCCCGACGAGCGCCCGCAGCCGCTCCCGCGAATCGGACGCAGGCCCGAGCGTCGCGACGATCTTCGTCCGACGGTCGACCGTCATGCGGCCAGCGTAGCTAGCGCGCAGCGCGGGGAAACGCAGCCCAGCCCGGATAGACCGCCCGGTCCCCGAGCTCCTCCTCGATCCGTAGCAGCTGGTTGTACTTCGCGACGCGGTCGGTGCGGGCGGGCGCGCCGGTCTTGATCTGGCCGGTGCCGAGCGCGACGACGAGATCGGCGATCGTCGCGTCCTCCGTCTCGCCCGAGCGGTGGGAGACGACCGCCGTGTAGCCGTGCTCGCGGGCGAGCCGCACCGTCTCGACCGTCTCGGTCAGCGTCCCGATCTGGTTGAGCTTGATCAGGATCGAGTTGGCGACTCCCCGCTCGAAGCCCTCGCGGAGCCGCTCGGGATTCGTGACGAAGATGTCGTCGCCGACGAGCTGGAGCCGGTCGCCGAGCCGCTCGGTCACGACGCGCCAGCCGTCCCAGTCGTCCTCGGCGTTACCGTCCTCGAGCGAGACGACGGCCGGGAACCGGTCGGCGAGACCCGCGTAGAAGTCGGCCAGGTCCGCCGGCGCGACCTCGCGGCCCTCGAAGCGGTAGAGGCCGTCGGAGAAGAACTCGCTCGAGGCGGGGTCGAGCGCGATCGCGACCCGCTCCCCGTGCCCCGCCCGCCCGGCCGCCTCGAGGATCAGCTCGATCGCTGCTTCGCTCGTCGCGAGATCGGGGGCGAAGCCGCCCTCGTCGCCGACGGTGGTGGGAAAGCCCCGCTCGGAGAGGAGCTGCTTCAGGGCGTGGTACGTCTCGGCGGCGATCCGCAGCGCCTCGGCGAAGGAGTCGGCCCCGGCGGGGACGACCATGAACTCCTGCAGGTCGATCGAGTTGTTCGCGTGGGCGCCGCCGTTGATCACGTTGAGCATCGGCACCGGCAGCGTCGTCGCCTCCTCGCCCCCGAGGTGGCGGAAGAGGGAGAGGCCTGCCTCGGCCGCAGCCGCCTTCGCGGCCGCGAGCGAGACGCCGAGGATCGCGTTCGCGCCGAGCCGCCCCTTGTTCGGCGTCCCGTCGAGCTCGATCAGGCGGCGGTCGAGCGACTCCTGGTCGGCGGCGTCCATCCCCCGCACCGCCGCCGCGATCTCGCCGGCGACGTTCGCGACCGCCTGCCCGACTCCCTTGCCGCCGTAGGCGGAGCCGCCGTCGCGCAGCTCCACGGCCTCGTGCACCCCGGTCGAGGCGCCCGACGGCACCGCGGCGCGGCCGAAGGCGCCCGACTCCAGCCGGACGTCGACCTCGACCGTCGGGTTGCCGCGCGAGTCGAGGATCTGGCGGGCGTGGACGGCGGCGATCTTGCTCATGCGGTCTGCTCCTTGGCCTCGTCGTAGTACGCGTCCTGCCGCTCGAGCGGCAGCTCGCTCCAATTCTCCCCGGCGGCGGCCGCGAGCGCCTCGGCAGTCTCTACGCGCCGCCGGAACCGCCGGGCGGCCCGGCGCAGCTCGAGCTCGGGATCGGCGTCGAGGCGGCGCGCGACGTTCACGGCGGCGAACAGGACGTCGCCGAGCTCTTCCGGCGACGGCTCCTCGTGCAGCTCCCGCAGCTCGTCCTCGAGGTCCGCGAGCGCGCCCGCGAGATCCGGGTACTCGAAGCCGACCGCCCTCGCCCGCTGCTGGATCTTGCGGGCATAGAGGAGCGCCGGCAGCCCCTCGGGCACGTCGTGGAAGATCCCCTCGCGTCCCTCCTGCTCGCGCTTGATCCGCTCCCAGTTGGAGCGCACGCGGTCCGCCGTGCGGGCCTCGACGTCACCGAAGACATGCGGGTGCCGCCGGACGAGCTTCACGTGGATGCCGCGCGCGACCTGCGCGAGGTCTCCGGCTCCGCGCTCGGAGAGCAGAAGCGAGAGGAAATAGACCTGGAAGAGGAGGTCGCCGAGCTCGTCGACGAGCTTCGGGTCGTCCGCCGCGAGCGCCGCGTCCGCGACCTCGTACGCCTCCTCGACCGTGTGCGGGACGATCGTCTCGGCCGTCTGCTCCCGGTCCCAGGGGCAGTCGCGGCGCAGCCTCTCGGTCAGTTGCTGCAGCTCGAGCAGGGCCTCCGCGAGGCCGCCGTCGGCGGCCGGCGAGACGTTTCCGCCCTCGGCGGCCGGCATCTCAGCCGGTGGTCGTCGGTGGCGCCGTCGTCGTCGTCGCGGCGGTCGTCGCCGGCTTGTAGCCGGTCTGGTAGGCGACCTTGCCCTTGTAGTCCTTCTGCAGCTTCGCGATCCAGGCCTGCCAGACGGTCTGCTGCTTCGTCTGGAGCAGGTTCGCGTGGATCTGGCCGGCGACCTGGGCGTACGACTGCTGGTGCGCGGGCTTGATCGGCCCGACCGCCTGGATGATGTGCCAGCCGTACTGGCTGTGTACCGGCTGCGAGATCTCGTGCGTCTTGAGCGAGAACGAGGCCTTGTCGAACGGCGCCACCGTCTGCACGCAGGAGCCGGAGCTGGCACCGTGTGCGACGCAGAGCTTGCCGCCCTGCGACGCCGTGCTCGAGTCGGTCGAGTACTTCTTCACGAGCGAGACGAAGTTCGCGCCGTTCTTGAGCTTCGCCTCGAGCTCGTCGGCGAGCTTCTTCGTCTTGACGAGGATGTGCCGGACTTCCCGCGTCTCCGGGACCTTGTAGCTCGACTTGTGGGAGGCGTAGTACTTCTTCGCCTCCGCATCCGTGACCTTGACGTCGGAGACGACCTTCTGGTTGACCTGCTGCGCGAGCAGGGTCACCTTCTGCAGCTGCGTGAACTGCGCGAGCGTCACGCCGCTCTTCTTGAGCCCGGCGACGAACTTCTTCTTGCTGCCGCCGTAGTACTGCTGCTCGATCTGCTTGAAGCGGGCCTGGATGTCCTTGTCGGTGACGCCGACGCCGAGCTTCTTCGCCTCCTGCTCGAGCTCCGCTGCCTGGACGAGATAGCCGATCGCCTGGTCGCGCAGCTGCGTGTAGGCCGTCGTGCCGACCTTCGGGTACGCCTGCCCGTGGGCCTTGTCCTCGCCCTTGGCGATCGCCATCAGCTGGTCGAACTGCGTCTTCGTGATGGGGGTCGTGCCGACGACCGCGACGGCGTCCGAGGGCACCGAGAGGCCGCCGCCGCCGCACCCGGCGAGCAGGAGCCCTGCGATCAGCGCGGGAACGAGGACGAGGGGCAGAGACAGCAGGCGAGTCTTCATGTCTATCCAGTGAGGTCGGTGACGCGGGACGGCCGCAACGGCGAAAGAGAATCTCAGGCCGCCCGGCGAGCGTCCAAGATAGCATCGACCAGCTCGACCGCCTGGCCGATCCCCTCCTGGTCGCGCCTGCTCACCTCCTGCGTCGCCGAGACGTAGACCGCGGTCTTCGCGCGGTCGCGCAGCTCGCGCAGCTCACCCGAGCCGAGCACGAGCCGGCCCACCGTCGCCTTGCCGTCCTGGAAGACGAGGTAGTCGGCTCCGAGCAGCGCGACCTTGATCTTGGCCTCCTGGATCCGGAACAGGTTCCCGACGGGTTCCGGCAGCGGCCCGTACCGGTCCTCGAGCGCAACCTGGAGCTCGCGCAGCTCGTCCTCCGTCTCGGCGAGCGCGAGCCTGCGGTGGACGTCGATCCGGAGCGCCTCCGAGTCGACGTACGCGGCGGGGACGTACGCGTCCACGCGCGCATCCACCCGCACCGGCCGTGCCGCGACCCGCTTCGAGCCCTGCAGCTCGGCCACCGCCTCGTTCAGGAGCTCGACGTAGAGCTCGAAGCCGACCGCGGCGACGTGGCCCGACTGTTCCGCGCCGAGCAGCTCGCCGGCGCCGCGGATCTCGAGGTCGCGCATCGCGATCGCGAAGCCGGCGCCGAGTTCCGTGTGGTCGGCGAGCGTCGCCAGGCGCGCCCGCGCCTCGGGAGTCAGCTCGTGTGCGTCGGGATAGAAGAGGTAGGCGAAGGCCGTCGCGTCGGAGCGGCCGACGCGGCCGCGGATCTGGTAGAGCTGGGCGAGGCCGAGCGTGTCGGCGCGCTCGACGACCAGCGTGTTCGCCTGCGGGATGTCGATGCCCGACTCGATGATCGTGGTCGAGACGAGCACGTCCGCGTCGCCGCGGAGGAAGGAGTGCATCCGCTCCTCGAGCTCCCTCTCCCGCATCTGCCCGTGCGCGACGAGGAAGCGGAGCCCCGGGCAGAGCTGCTGCAGCTGCGCGGCCCGCTCCTCGATCGTCTCGACCCGGTTGTGGAGGAAGAAGGCCTGCCCTTCGCGCGCCGCCTCCCGCTCGAGGGCGAGCTTGACGAGCTCCTCGTCGTACTCGCCGACCGTGGTGCGGATCGGCCGGCGTCCCTCGGGGGGCGTCTCGATGATCGAGATGTCGCGCATGCCCGCGAGCGACAGGTGCAGCGTGCGCGGGATCGGCGTCGCGCTGAGCGTGAGCACGTCGACCTCGAGGCGCAGCGACTTGAGCAGCTCCTTCTGCGCGACGCCGAAGCGCTGCTCCTCGTCGAGGATCACGAGCCCGAGCTCCTTGGGGATCACGTCGCGGCTGAGCACCCGGTGCGTCCCGATCAGCACGTCGACCTTGCCGGTGCCGAAGTCGGCGAGGATCCGCTTCGTCTCCTTCGCCGGCACGAAGCGGGAGACCATCTCGACGCGGACGGGGAAGTCGAGGAAGCGCTCGCGGAAGGTGTTGTAGTGCTGCTCGGCGAGGATCGTCGTCGGTGCGAGGAACAGCACCTGCCGCCCGTTGACGGCGACCGAGAAGGCGGCCCGGACGGCGACCTCGGTCTTGCCGAAGCCGACGTCGCCGCAGACGAGCCGGTCCATGGGCCGCGGCGTCTCGAGATCCTCCTTCACCGCCTCGATCGCCGTCTCCTGGTCGGGCGTCTCCCGGTAGGGGAAGGACGCCTCGAGCCGGGGCAGCCACTCGTGCGAGAGGTCGAATGCGACGCCCTCGCGGGTCTGCCGCTGGGCGTAGAGCTGGATCAGGTCGCCGGCGAGCTCGCGCACCGACTCGCGGGCGCGCGAGCGGAGCGTCTGCCACGCCTTGCCGCCGAGCTTCGAGAGCGCGGGCGCCGAGCCGTCGGCGCCGACGTAGCGGGAGACCTTGCCGAGCTGCTCGTGCGGGACGTAGAGCCGGTCCTCGCCGCGGAACGCGAGCAGGAGGTAGTCGCGCGTCACGCCTGCGACCGTCTTCGTCTCGAAGCCGAGCAGCCGTCCGACGCCGTGGTCCTCGTGCACGACGTGGTCGCCGGTGCGGAGGTCGGCGAACGACTGGAGCGCCCGTCCGCCGAGGCGGCGCTCGCGGGGCGCGCGGCGGCGGAAGACCTGATGGTCGGGCAGGAGGACGAGGCCGAGCTCGCGCCAGACGAAGCCCCGGCGCGCAGGCGAGACGGCGAAGAGGAGCTCCGGCTCCTCCGGCAGGTCGTCGCCCGGCTCGAGCACCCGCGCCTCGACGCGGCGGAGGAGGTTCTGCGT
Source organism: uncultured Gaiellales bacterium (assembly GCA_964602945.1). GTDB lineage: Bacteria > Actinomycetota > Thermoleophilia > Gaiellales > Gaiellaceae > Palsa-739. The sequence continues at coordinate 13,075 of CAZRTE010000041.1, read as the reverse complement.
CCGCAGCGCCTCGCCCCGGTGCGGGAAGGAGACGACGACCCGCTGCCCGGAGCGGATGAGCGCGGCGAGCTCGCTCTCCGCTTCGGCGAGCCCGCGTGCCGCGACCGCAGGACGCTGCGCCTCGAAGGCGAGCGGCTGCGCCTGGGGGAACGGGTCGAGCTCGGTCGCGCCGGCGAGGGACGGCGGCTCGCCGAGACCGTCCTCCTCCCAGACGCGCCGCACCGCGTCCGGCTCGAAGACGAGGTCGGGCGGCCCTGCGAGCGGAGGTACGAGGTCGTCGGGAACCGGCGGCGCCTCCGCGTCCTCCCCCTCCTCCGCAAGTAACAGACTGTTACGAAGTCCGCCGGCGTCGAGCCTCCGCTCCGCGGCGGGGTAGAGCGTCGCCTCGGTGACGGGATGGAGCGCCCGTTGCGTGAAGGGCGAGAAGGCGCGCACCGACTCGATCTCGTCGCCGAAGAACTCGACGCGGAGCGGCTCGCGTCCGGTCGTCGGGAAGATGTCGACGATGCCGCCGCGCACCGCGAGCTGGCCGCGCTCGTCGACGCGCTCGACCCGCTCGTAGCCGGCGAGGGCGAGCGCCTCCGTCAGCCCCTCGACCCCCGGCTCGAGACCCGCCCGCAGCTCCACGGGCTCGGGCCGCGCCTCCACCGGCGGCAGCCCCTCGGCGAGCGCCCGCGCCGACGCGCAGACGAGGCCGCCGCGGGCGAGCACGTGCAGCGCCCGGGCCCGCTCGCCGACGAGATGCGGCGGCGGCTCGAGCCCCGACTCCCACGCCACGCCGCGTCCGGGCAGCAGGCCGACCTCGTCCTCCCCGAGGAACCAGGCGGCCGCCTCGGCGGCGTCGCGCGCGTCCGCGTCCTCCGCCAGCACGACGACCAGGGGCCGGCCCAGCCGCGCGTGCAGCGAGGCGAGCAGCAGCGGGAGCGCGGGCTCCGAGACGCGGACGCGGGTCGGCAGCGCGTCTGCGAGCTCGGCGACACGCTCGTGCTCGACGAGCTCACGGAGGAGAGCGTGGAGTACCGGACGGTCCATGACGAAGGGCGGAACCGGCGGGTTCCGCGGAGGTCGATGGTACTGCGCCGGGTGGGCTCCAGGGCATGCGTCGGGTGGAGCGCTTCGGGCCGTTGCAGGAGCGGCCGTTCCACCTGCTCTCGCTCGGCCGGACGGGCTCCGCGTGGGCGACTCGCTCGTCCCGGCCCCGGCGCTTGCGGGTTGACGGGCGGCGGAGCCCGAGGACCCCGCCGCCGCGCAAGTCAGCCGACGGTCGTGGGCTCGAATTTGCCGTTCACCGTCGCGAAGTACGGCACGCAGGTGCCGAACAGCTGCACCTGGTAGTGCGTGAGCCGCGCCGTGAACGTGGCGAAACCCCCACCGGTGAGGTCGAGGTCACCCGTCACTCCGTACACGGCCTTGCTCGTGCAGGGCGGCGACGACCTGCCCCGCAGTAGCGTGATCGAGCCATCGGCGAAGCTCCCGGTGATCGTGCTGCTGCCCGAGAGCGAGAAGTCGCCCCCCGTGATGCAGTTGGTCTGACCGGGCGAGCCGCAGTCCGACGAGTCGAGCGCGTGGTGCTCAACGTGCGCCGTCCATGTGGCGAAGCCGGCTGTCCAGCTGAACCCGGCTCCTGCGAACGGGCTCGTGCTCAGGTCACCGCCGTTCGACTGCGGAATGCCCGTCTCGATTCCCGACAGGTTGTACGTCGGCGTCGTTCCGGCGGACGCCGGAACCGCGATGACGGCCGCGACCGCGGCGACTGCCGCGACCGCGGCAACGATCTTGCGCATGTTCCCTCCCTCTTCGTGGGACGAGAGCCATGGTCGCGCGCCGGGTCGCCGAAATCAACCTCCTGCGGAGCGGTGCCTCAGCGTCGGTTGACCGCGACCTGCGTACGCTCGACTCCGTCGACGGCCAGCATCTCCACCGCGTCGGCGGCGGCCGCGACGATCTCGTCGGCGTTCTCATGCAGCTCGAAGTCCGCCAGCACCCAGTCGGCGAGTGGGCGCGGATCGCCGCGCTCCGGTCGTCCGACGCCGATGCGGAGGCGGAGAAAGTCCTGCGTACCGAGGTGCTGGGCGATCGAGCGCAGCCCGTTGTGCCCGGCGAGCCCTCCGCCGACCTTCACCTCGAGCCGGCCGAGATCGAAGTCGCCCTCGTCGTGGACGACGAGCACCTCGTCCGGCGCGAGCTTGAAGAACGCCGCCCCCGCGCCGACCGCGCGTCCCGACTCGTTCATGTACGTCTCGGGCTTGAGGAGCGCGAGCCGCTCGACGCCGATCCGCACCTCCGCGAGCAGGCCGGAGAACTTCGAGCGCCACGAGCCGCCGTGCCGCCGGACCAGCTCGTCCACGACCAGGTAGCCGGCGTTGTGCCGGTTCCGCACGTACTCGCGGCCCGGGTTCCCCAAGCCAACGACGAGGTACAGCGGTTACCCCTCGGCGTTGCCCTGGTCGCCGGCGGCGTCCGCCCCCGGCTCCCCCGAGGCTTCGGCAGCGCCCTCGGGCGCCTCTTCGCCCTCGGCGAGCTCCTCGCCCTCGAGGCCCTCGCCCTCCTCGCCCTCCTCCAGCTCGGGCTCGGGCTCGATGACCCGCGTCGGCGCGGTGACGGTGGCGACGACGGACTCAGGGTCGTCGAGGAGTGTGACGCCGTCCGGAACGGGGACGTCGGCGATACGCATCGTGCCGCCGATCTCCATGCCCGAGACGTCGAGCTCGATCCGCTCCGGAACCTCGAGCGGCAGCGCCTCGACGTTCAGCTCGCGCAGCGGCTGCGAGAGGACGCCGCCCTCGCGCACGCCGGGGGCGTCGTCGCCGCCGACGAGCTGCACGGCGACGGAGGCATGGATCGTCCGGTCGAGCCGCACCTCCTGCAGGTCGACGTGCGTGACGCCGCCCCGCACCGGATCGACCTGGTACTCCTTGAGGATCGAGGCGCGCGTGGAGCCCTTGCCGTCGATCTCGACGTCGAGGATCGCGTGCAGGCCGCTCTCCCCGGTGAGAGCACGGCGCAGCTCCCGCTCCGCGATGGCGATGGCCACCACCTCGCCGTCCCCGTAGAGGACGCCGGGCACGATGCCCTGCCGACGCAGGCGCCGCGACTCGGCGGAGCCGAGCATGTCGCGCTGGGCGACGAGGAGCTTCGTCCGTTCTCCGGCCATACCGGCGGCGGAGTGTAGCGGAGCCACCCGTCCGCTCGAAGCTGCGGTTCGTCTACGGTGGACGCGTGGACTTCGAGCAGCTCCTCACGGGCTGGGACGGCGAGCATGTCGTCATACGGCACGACGCCGAGAGCGGAGCGTGGATGTTCGTGGGCGTCCACTCGACCGTGCTCGGGCCGGCGCTAGGGGGCACGCGCATGCGCGCGTACGGCTCGCCGGCGGGCGGGCTCGCCGATGCGCTCCGCCTGGCGGGCGCGATGACCCGGAAGGCGGCCGCGGCCGGGCTGCCGCGAGGCGGCGGCAAGGGAGTGCTCGCCGTCCCCGAGCTGCCCGCCGGCGAGCGTCGCCGCACGCTGCTACGCCGCTACGGAGAGCTCGTCGACTCGCTCGGGGGCAGCTACCGGACCGCGGGCGACATGAACATCGGGCCGGCCGACCTCGACGCCGTGGCCGAGACCTGCCGCTGGGTGTACGGGACGAGCCGCGGCGCCGGCGACAGCGGGCGCGGCACCGCCCGGGGCGTCCTGCACGCCATTCAGGCGACGCTCGAGCACGTCTTCGGCTCGCCGGAGCTGGCAGGCCGCACGGTCCTGGTGCAGGGCTGCGGCGCCGTCGGCTCGCTCCTCGCCCGCGGGCTCGCCGACGGCGGCGCGCGCGTCCTCGTGAGCGACGTCGACGAGAGCCGGGCCGCGGCCACCGGCTGCGAGACGGTTCCGCCCGAGCACGCGCTCGAGACGGAGGTCGACCTCTACTCCCCGTGTGCCGTCGGGGGGACGCTGAGCCAGGAGTCGATCCCGCACCTCGCCTGCCGCGCCGTCGCCGGCGCCGCGAACAACCAGCTCGCCGAGCCCGGGGACGCGGAGCGGCTGCACGCGCGGGGCATCCTCTACGTGCCGGACTACGTGGTCAGCGCGGGCGGGATCGTCCAGCTCGCCGGGGTCGAGGACGAGGGCTGGGACGAGGAGCGGCTGGAGCAGGGCCTGGCCGCGATCGGCGACACGGTGCGGTCGCTGCTCCACGAGGCCGACCTCGAGGCGATCGCACCCGTGGAGGCCGCCGAGCGGCTCGTGCAGCGGCGGCTCGCCGAGGCGCATTAGCCGAGGGCCAAGCCTTTCTGACGACGCCGTCGGCGATGATCTCGCCGGGACCGCCGCTGCAGCCGGAGCCGCCGCGCCGGCGTCAGAACAGCTGGTTCTCGCCCCCGAAGAGCGCCGAGACGGAGTCGTCGGAGAAGACGTTCATGATCGCCTCGGCGAGCAGCTGCGAGACGCTGAGGACGGTCATGTTGTCGGGCCGCTTGCGCGGGTCGACCGGGATCGTGTCGGTGACGACGATCCGGTCGATCTCGGAGTTGCCGATCTGCTCGAGCGCCTTGTCGGAGAGGAGCGCGTGCGTGACGAAGACGTTGACCTCGGTCGCGCCGTGCTCCTTCAGCGCCCGGGCGCCGGCGATCAGCGTGCCGCCGGTCGTCGTGACGTCGTCGCCGACGATCGCGACCTTGTCGCGCACCTTGCCGGTGACCTCCGTGATCTCGACCTGGTCGGAGGCCACCCGCATCTTGTGCATGATCGCGAAGCTCGCCTCGATCATCTCCGCGAAGCGGACCGCGTGCTTCGCGCGCCCGGCGTCGGGCGCCACCGCCACGACGCCGTCCCCGGTGAGACCGAGGTCGCGGAAGTGGGTGGCGAAGAGCTGCAGCGCGGTCATGTGGTCGACGGGGATCGTGAAGAAGCCCTGGATCTGCCCCGCGTGGAGATCCATCGTCAGGACGCGGTCGACGCCGGCGAGCTGGAGCATGTCCGAGACGAGGCGGGCCGAGATCGGCTCGCGCGGCTTCGCCTTCCGGTCCTGGCGGGAGTACGGGAACCAGGGGATGACCGCCGTGATCCGCTTCGCCGACGCGAGCTTCGCCGCCTGGATCATGAGGACGAGCTCCATCAGGTTCTTGTCCACCGGCGGGCAGCCCGTCTGGACGATGAACACGTCCGCGCCGCGGATCGACTCGAGGTAGCGGCAGTACGTCTCGTCGTTCGGAAAGGTGCTGAGCTTGACGTCCCCGAGCTCGACGCCGAGCTTGTCGGCCATCGCCCCGGCCAGCGCCGGGTGCGAGCGGCCGGAGAAGACCATCAACCGCTTCTGCGGGCCGCGCACGATCGAGTGCTGCGGCGAGGGATTGCTCAAGACGACACCCCCATCGAGGCCCGGCAGGGCCAGCTCAGTCGCCGTCGGGCTTTCCATGCTTGTCGTAGACCCACCCTTCTTTCGTGATCTGTCGCGGTGCGAATCCGGCGAGCGACCCGGCAGGGACATCATCCGTGATGACCGCTCCCGGTGCAATCCAAGTGTCGTCGCCAATCTCGACAGGAGCAAGGAACGTATTGTCCACTCCGGTCCTGACGTTCCGGCCGATCTTCGTGTGCTTCTTCGGCTGGCCGGGCTCGTGCGAGAAGTTCGCCGTGATGTTGCCGGCGGCGACGTTCGTCCCCTCGCCCACCTCGGCATCGCCGACGTACGAGAGGTGCGGGATCTTCGCGCCCGAGCCGACGCTGGAGCTCTTGAGCTCGACGAAGGTGCCGATCTTCGCGCCGGCGCCGACCTCGCTCCCCGGCCGGATGTAGGCGAACGGGCCGATCTCGACGCCGCTCGCGATGCGCACCTCGCCGCGGATCACCGTGAACGGGTGGATGACGGTGTCCGGCTCGATCTCGACGCCGACCTCGATCCAGGTGGAGGCGGGGTCGACGATCGTCACGCCTGCGAGCATGTGCGCCTCGTTGATCCTGTCGCGCAGCCGCGCCGCCGCCGCCGCCAGCTCGACCCGCGTGTTCACGCCCTCCGCCTCGAGCGGGTCGTCCGCGAGCTGGACGGCGCAGGTCTCGCCGCCGCCGGCGAGGATCGCGAGCGTGTCGGTGACGTACAGCTCGCCCTGCGCGTTGTGCGGGTCGAGCCGTTCGAGAGCCGGCCAGAGCTTCTCCGCGCGGAAGACGTAGATGCCGGAGTTGACCTCGCGCAGCTCGAGCTCGTCGGGCGCCGCGTCCGCCGCCTCGACGATCTTCGCGAGCCGGCCGGCGCCGTCCCGGACGATCCGCCCGTAGGCGCCGGCGTCCTCCGGCTCGAAGGAGAGGACGGTCGCGGCCGCCGCGGCACTCCGGTGCGTCTCGACGAGGGCGAGAATCGTCTGCGGCGTGAGGGCGGGGACGTCTCCGTTGAGCACGAGGACGTCGCCCGTGAAGCCGTCGAGCGCGGCGCGCGCGCAGCGGACGGCGTCGCCCGTCCCCAGCGGCTCCTCCTGCACGGCGACCTCGACCCCCTCGAAGAGGTCGCGTGCCTGCGGCGAGACGACGACGACGATCCGCTCGACGCCGGCGGCACGTGCCGCCTCGATCACCCAGTCGACCATCCTCCGGCCGAGTAGCGGGTGCAGGTGCTTCGGCGTCGCGCTCTTCATGCGCGTACCGATCCCGGCGGCCGTCACGACTGCTGCGAGGTCGTTTCCCATGTCAGCGAAAGGTGGCTGGGGCGCCAGGATTCGAACCTGGGATCACGGGACCAAAACCCGTTGCCTTACCACTTGGCTACGCCCCAGGGGCACGCAAGTCTACCGGTGCTGGAGGAGCAGCAGACCGAGGGCGACGAGGGCGAAGATCACGATCAGGACGATCAGCGCGCCGATCACGACATAGCCCGCGGCGACGAGCACCGTCGCGCCGAGCTGCGAGGCGGCGAGCAGCCACGCGAGCTGGTGGAGGAGCGGCGAGCGCGTCTTCTCCTGCGTGAGGCGGTACAGCAGCAGGCTGGCGAAGGCGATGGCGGCCACGACGACGATCGTCGTGAGGTGGAGCCCGTGCGTCGCCCAGGCCACGATCCCCTCGATCACCGCGATCCAGAGGACGATCCGGAAGCGGTGACGATGAAGCCAGGCGGTGGGTCCGCGGGAGTCCTCTACCTGGTGCGAGCCGTCGGCCAGCACGCGTCAACCGTACCACGCAGGTGCGGCGAGCCAGGTGCGCCCGAGGCGCCGCAGCGACCGTCTCGCGGCGTCGGCATCGGCGCGGTGGAGGAAGAGGCCGTAAAGGGCCGGGCCGGCTCCCGAGACATCGGCGCGGAACGCTCCCGCGGCCCGGATCTCGTCGGCGAGGGACGAGCCCGCGAGGTCGTTCGGAGGCAGCGCGGCGAGGTCCCGGGAGCGCTCGACGGCGGCCAGCGCGTCGAGCAGCGCCTGCCGCCGCTCCTCCCAGCCGGCCGCACCCTCGCGCGCGTCGAAGGCGGCGTAGACGTCGCCCGTCGAGGACTTGGCGCTGCCTGCCGGGAGGAGCGCGACGACCCAGAAGTCCTGCGGCAGGTCGAGCCGCTCGAGCTCGCTCCCGTCGCCCGACCCGAGCTGCGGGCCGTCGGCGAGGAAGAACGGGACGTCCGCGCCGACCTGCGCGGCGATCTCGTGCAGCTCGGCGGGCGCGAGCGGCCGGGCGAGCAGATCGTTCGCGAGCCGGAGCGCAGTCGCCGCGTCCGAGCTGCCGCCGCCGAGGCCGGCCGCGACCGGGATCGTCTTCTCGATCCGGACGCGCCAGCGCGGCTCGACCTCGGCGCGCCGGGCGAGCTCCTCGAGCGCGGTGCGGACGAGCGTGTCGGCGGCGAACCCCTCCACCTGCAGCCCGGGCGCCTCCGCGAGCTCGATCCGGTCGACGAGGTCGATCCGCTGCAGCACGGTCAGGACCTCGTGCTTGCCGTCCCGGCGGGTCGGGCCGACCACGAGCGCGAGGTTGATCTTCGCGGGGGCGGGCGCCCGCTTCATGCCAGCGCCTCCACGAGCGCGACGAACTCCGGCGGCCCGAGTGCCTCCGCCCGTGTCTCGGCCGGGCGGCCGAGTGCTGCCAGCGCCTGCGCGGCCTCCTCGCGCGACGCGAGCCCCGCCAGGGCGAGCGAGTTCGGCAGCGTCTTGCGCCGGTGGGCGAAGGCCGCGGCCACGGTCTCCTTCACCCGCGGGTAGCCGGCGGGCAGGCCGGTGCGGCAGAAGGCGACGAGCGCGGAGTCGACGTTCGGCGGCGGCCGGAACACCGTCCGCGAGATCGGGTGGAAGCCGGTCCGCCCGGCCGCGAGCTGGACGAGCACGGAGACGGCTCCGTACGCCTTCGTCCCCGGCGCCGCGAAGAGACGGTCGGCGACCTCGCGCTGCACCATCACGCACCAGAGGTCGAGGCCCGGCAGGCCGTCGAGGCTCTCGACGATCAGCGGCGTCGCGATGTTGTAGGGGAGGTTCGCGACGAGCTTGTTCGCGTCCCGCGGCAGCTCCACCCGGAGCGCGTCGCCGAAGACGACGTCGACGTTCGGGGGCAGGTCGCGAAGCTCCGGCTCGAGGGAGCGGTCGATCTCGACGGCGTGCACGCGCGCGACACGCTCCGCGAGGTAGCGCGTGAGGACGCCGCGGCCCGGCCCGATCTCGAGCACGACGTCGTCCGGCTCGAGCTCGGCGAGGCGCCCGATCACGTCGAGGATGTTCGGGTCGACGAGGAAGTGCTGGCCGAGCTGTTTCTTCGCCGAGGCGCTCACGGTAGGTGAAAGCATGCCGCCGCGTTCCGCTCGATCTGCGCCTCGAGCTCGGCCGGTTCCTCACCCCGGGCCTGTGCGAGCGCGGCGAGCGTGTGGACGACGTACGCGGGCTCGTTCCGCTTGCCGCGCACCGGCTGCGGCGCCAGGTAGGGCGAGTCGGTCTCGGCGAGGATCCGGTCGGCGGGCACCTGCGTCGCCGCGAGGCGGAGGTCGACGGCCTTCGGGAACGTCGCGTTGCCCGCGAACGAGACGTACCAGCCCCGCTCGAGGGCGGCCGGCAGCAGGTGCGGCGAGGAGAAGCAGTGGAGGACGACGGTGCCGCCGAAGCCCTCGAGGGCGGCGAGCGTGTCCTCGTCGGCGGCGCGCGTGTGGATCACGACGGGCTTGCCGAGCGCGGCGGCGAGCTCGAGCTCCGCCGCGAACAGGCGGCGCTGCGCGTCGCGCGGCGCGTAGTCCCGATACCAGTCGAGCCCCGTCTCGCCGACCGCGACGGCGCCCGGATGCTCGAGCAGGCCGTGGAGGGTGGCGAGGTCCTCTTCCGTGGCCGACCCCGCCTCGTGCGGGTGGATGCCGAGGATCGCGAAGACGCCGTCGTGGCTCTCCGCGAGCGCGAGCGCCCGGCGGCAGTCGTCGAGCTCGGTGCCGACGGTGAGGATCCGCGTCACGCCCGCCTCCCCTGCCCGCGCGACCGCCACGTCGGACTCGTCGAGCGCGGTGAGGTGCGCGTGCGTGTCGATCACGCAGCGCCGGCGGTGAGCTCGATCCGCGGGAAGAGCGGCTCGGCCGCGGCGATCCCCTCCACCTCTGCCGCGACGCCGTTGCGGATCCGCTCCCAGGAGAGGTCGCCGTCCTGGGCGAGGGCGGCGAGGATCCGCGGCGCGGTCTCCGGCAGGAACGGGGCGAGAGCGACGGCGAGCGCGGTCAGCCCGTCGACGAGGTTGTAGAGGACGCCGTCGAGCTGCGCCGCCTTGCTCTCGTCCTTGGCGAGCTGCCAGGGCGCCTCCGCCGTGACGTACTGGTTGAGCGCACGCACGCCCTCCCACACGGCGTCGAGGGCCCCGGTCACGTCGAACTGCTCGAGGCGGCCGGAGACGTCCGCTCCGAGCGCCGCGAGGTCGAGCGGGGGCTCGGCTTCGCCGCGTTTCAGGCTGCCGCTGCGGTAGCGGGCGACCATCGCCGTCGTGCGCGAGAGGAGGTTGCCGAGGTCGTTGGCGAGCTCGTTGTCGTAGCGCGCCCGGATACCGTCGACCGAGGCGCTCCCGTCCTGGCCGAAGGAGATCGCGCGCGCCATCCAGTAGCGCACCGGGTCCGCCCCGTACACGTCGATCAGCTCGAGCGGGTCGACGGCGTTCCCGAGCGACTTCGAGATCTTCCGTTCGTCGAGCAGCAGGTAGCCGTGGACGAAGAGCTGCTGCGGCGGCTCGTAGCCGGCCGAGAGGAGCATCGCCGGCCAGTAGACGCAGTGGAAGCGGAGGATGTCCTTCGCGAGCAGGTGGTGGACTGCGGGCCAGTAGCGGTCGCGGAGGTCCTCACCCTCCTGCGCGTACGTGAGGGCGCTCAGGTAGTTGACGAGCGCGTCGGCCCAGACATACGTCACCTGGCTCTCGTCCCAGGGCAGGGGAATGCCCCACGGCTGGCCGGCCCGCGAGATGCTGAAGTCACGGAGGCCGCCGGCGATGAAGGAGCGCGCCTCGTTGTAGCGGAAGTCGGGCCGCACGAGCTCCGGCCGCTCGTCGTAGAGGGCGAGCAGCCGCTCCTGGTAGGCCGAGAGCCGGAAGAACCAGTTCTTCTCCTCGATCCACTCGGGCGGGACGAGATGGTCCGGGCAGAGCCCGTCCGGCGTGAGCTCCTCCTCGGTCTTGAACGCCTCGCAGCCGACGCAGTAGAGCCCGGCGTAGACGTCCTGGTAGACGTCCCCGTTGTCGTACATCCGCTGCAGGAAGTCGCGGACGAAGCGCTTGTGGCCCTCGTCGCTCGTGCGGATGAAGAAGTCGATGTCGGCGTTGAGACGCTGCGGCAGCTCCCGCCAGGGAACCGAGATGCGGTCCGCGTACTCCTGGGCCTCGAGCCCCTGCTCCTCGGCCACTCGCCAGACCTTCGTCGCGTGCTCGTCCACCCCGGTGAGATAGAAGGTGTCGGCTCCCTGCTGGCGCCGATGGCGGACGAGCATGTCGCCGATCGCGGTCGTGTACGCGTTGCCGATGTGCGGCGTCGCGTTGACGTAGTAGATCGGCGTCGTGAGGTAGAAGCGCATCCGCCCATGATACGAGCGAGGTGCGGGGAGCTTTCCGGCCCGATCTCACGCTGCGCGCCGCTCGATCGGCTCCTCGCGCCGACGCGGAAGGTGGACGACGAGGGCGCCCGCGGCCAGGGACTCGGCTGCATGCCGGCGGGCGCGGCCGAGCAGCACTGCGAGCGCGGCCACCAGCGCCAGGAGGCCCGGGCCGGCGCCGAGGGCCACCGAGAGGAGCGAGGGCGTTGCCCGCCGCTGGAGCCGGCTCGCCGCCGGCTCCGCTACCCGTGACCGCGACGTGCGCAGGCGGGCGTTCGTCCACGTCCGCTCCGTCTCGACCGGGAGCTGCTCGACGGCTCCGGAGACCCGCCCGGCGGGCGCAGGCGCCCGGCGCGGAGCCGCCTCGACCGGGGCGGTGGCGGGATCGCCCGCCTGCCCCGCGCTGCCGGGATCGGCACTGTCGCCGTCGCCCGCCTCGCCGTCCCCGCTGCGGTCGGCGGAGCCGGGAAGCTCTGCGAAGTCGACGGACGCGGCCGGGGCGCGCGGCGCCGGAGCGGGCCTGCCGCCCCTTCGTACGGGCTGCGGATCGCCGGTATCGCTGCTCGGATCGCCCTCGGCCGGCTCGGGACTCGGGCTCGCGGGAACGGGATCCGCCGGCGCAGCGGGTTCGTCCGGCGCCGGCGCAGCGGGTTCGTCCGGCGGAGGCGCGGTGGAGTCCGTGGGAGCCGGCGGAGCGGGCGGGGGCGGCGTGGCCGCGGACGGAGCCGACGTCCTCGCAGATCCGGGGTCGTGGGCAGGAGCCGGGGGAACGGGCGGGGCGAGCGCCGGGAGGAGGCCGGCCGGGTCGACGTACCCGAGGGGATCCGCGGTGAGGCGGATGCCGAGATGGACGTAGGGCCCGTCCACCTCCGGCGTCCCACTCGGCCCGACCGTGCCGACCACGTCTCCCTCGGCGACCGTCGCGCCCTTCTTCACGCCGATCGAGCCGAGGTGGGTCAGCGTGACCGAGTAGCCGTCCGCCGTCTCGATCGTGACGCACTCTCCGCTCGTCGGCACGCTTCCCGCGAAGGCGACAGTGCCGGCGGCAGGTGCGACGACGGGATCTCCCGCCGAGTCCGCCCCGATGTCGATGCCGCGGTGCTGGCCCGCCGCGTATGGATGCGACTCGTCGTAGACGTACGGCTGCAGCACGGGCCCTTCGACGGGCCGGCTCCACCCGAACGCGGGCGGCACCCAGACGAGGAAGACGAGAACGAGCACGGGCAGCCGCCGCAGGATGGTCACCGCTCCACCTCCAGTGTTGTCAGGTTCAGCAACAGTCGAGGCAGAGTAGCCGTGGCGTCGGCTGTTGTCAAATCGGCTTACAAGGAAGCGCGGTAGAGCCGGTTGCGCGGGACGCCGCTGAGGCGGGAGACGAGCGCGGCCGCCTGCCGCCGGGGCACGCCCGCCGCGACGAGCTCGGCCACGGCAGCCTGCGCCTCGGCGTCGCCTCCGTCCGCCGCCGTGCCGCCGCCCGGGCCGACGACGAGCGTGATCTCGCCTTTCGGCGCCTCGCGGAACCGGTCGGCGAGCTCGGCCGCGGTCCCGCGCGCGACCTCCTCGAAGCGCTTCGTCAGCTCGCGACAGACCGCGACCTCCCGCTCCGGAGCGGCAGCCGCGAGCGCGCGCAGCGTCGCGGGCAGGCGCTGGGGCGACTCGAAGGCGACCGCCGGCCACCGCCACGCGCGCAGCTCCTCCCACAGCGCGGCGAGCTGCCCGGCCCCGCGCGGCAGGAAGCCGAGGAAGCGGTACTGCTCCGCCACGAGGCCCGACGCGACGAGCGCGGTCTCGACCGCGGACGGCCCCGGGAGGACGCTGACCTCGAGCCCCGCCTCGAGCGCCGCCCGCACGAGCCGGCCGCCCGGGTCGGAGACGCCCGCGATGCGGTTCTGCTGCCCGGTGAGGAGAGCACCCAGACGTGAGAGGTCAGCCGCGGCGTCGCCGAGTGGCAGCAGGATGGAGGCGTGGACCCGGTCATCCACGAATCCGGCGGCCAGGGGCTCGAACGGCGTGAACAGGTCCACAACCGGACCGTAGACGGCGCGAACCGTGGCGGCCCCCCATGCCGCGGCCCGGCGGGCGGCTGCCGCCCGGGCGACCAC
>CAZRTE010000040.1:0-22423 GCA_964602945.1 uncultured Gaiellales bacterium | reverse complement strand
GGACGTCGGTCTCGGCCGGCGCGGCCGCCGGGGCGATCGGCACGGGTGCCGGCGCCGCGATCCACGCTGCGGAGGACGCCGCGACGAGCTCCTCGAGGGTCAGGGCCTGGAGAACCGCGGCCGAGGCGCTCGCCAGCAACTGTGACGCTGCCCCGTCCGAGACGCCGCCGGCGGCGAGAGCCGCCCCGAGCGCGTCCACCCGGGCCAGAAGTCGCTCCGTCCGTTCTTCGAGGTTCTCGTCGAGCACGGCGACAGGTTCGCCCACCCGCCGGACGTTCCTGCGGTCAGGAGGGCTACGCTGTGGCGCCGATGAGGCGGATCCTGCTCATCGGCGCCGCTCTCGCGGTACTCGTCCTGCCGGCGAGCTCCGCGGGAAGCAGCGGCCGCGCGGCCAACGGCTTCCTCGTCGTCCGCGACGCGACGAACGACGGTGGCGTCACGGGCTCCCCCGTCGCGACGGTCGTCGTACAGGGCTTCATCCTCGGCCGCGTCTCGCAGGAGGGGCGGGTCGACATCTACCACCTCCCGACGCCGCACGGGCACGGCGCTCCCCAGGCGGCCGGCGCCGACGTCACCCGCCGGAGCGTTCACTGGCGCCGGTTCTCGGGCGCCCAGTACAGCGGCAGCAGCTTCCGCTTCGCCGCGATCAACGGCGCCTACCGCGTCGTCGTCCGGGGCTCGGGCGTCTACCTGTTCGTGGGTGGCCGCGGCAGCGTCACGCTGCGCGGGTCGGTCGCCTATCCGGCCGGGGACGGCGAGTACGCGCTCGACGGCAAGGCCTTCCGCTCGCTCCCCTCCCAGCCGTTGACGCGCGCGATTGGAGGAGGATGATGAGCGAGATGCCCACGCAGGAGCAGACGATCCTCGTGGTCGAGGACGAGGAGGCGATCGCCTCCTTCGTCGCCGCGTATCTCCGCAAGGACGGGTTCGAGGTCCGGACGACGGGCAGCGGACAGGCAGCGCTCGACATGGTCGGAAGCGAGAAGCCCGCCCTCGTCGTCCTCGATCTCATGCTCCCCGACCTCGACGGGGTGGAGGTGTGCCGCCGGATCCGGGAGGGCGGCGACCTGCCGGTGCTGATGCTCACCGCGCGGGACGACGACGTCGACAAGCTCGCCGGCTTCGAGGCGGGCGCCGACGACTACCTGACGAAGCCGTTCAACCCGCGGGAGCTCGTGGCCAGGGTGCGCGCCATCCTGCGCCGCAGCAGCAACGACAGCCTGCGGGAGGGCGGCACGCTCGAGCACGGAGAGATCGTCCTCGACGCAGGCCGGCGCGAATGCCTGGTCGGCGGTCGTGAGATCCGGCTCGCGCCGAAGGAGTTCGACCTCCTGTGGGAGCTCCTCGACCACCGCGGGATCGTGCTCACGCGCGACCAGCTGCTCGAGCGCGTCTGGGGCTACACCTTCGCCGGCGACACGCGAACCGTCGACGTCCACGTCCGCCAGCTGCGCCGCAAGCTCGGGGACGCGTCGCCGATCGTGACCGTCTGGGGGATCGGCTACAAGGCGAGCCCTCCTCGCGAAACCCCCGCGTAGGCAGACGTGCCCGGGTCGCTGCGCTTCCGGCTGCCCGCGCTGTTCCTGCTCGGGATCGTCCTCGCCGGCGTCGTCGCGACCGCGATCGCGGTGACCTTCTTCCAGAGCTACACGCGGGACCAGGCCGCGAACGAGCTGCGGGCGGAGTCGGCGGGCATCGTCCGGCTCTACGCGCGCCAGGCCGGCGTCGGCCAGGTCACGCTCTCGAATCTCGAGCTCGCGCTCGCCGGTGACCGCGTCTTCTGGGTGCCGGTCGTGCCGGGCGCCTCGCTCCTCGCGGGCCGGCTGCCCGAGCTCTCGCGCGCGGCCGTTCCCTTCGACCAGCTCTTCGCCGGGGGCAAGCCGGAGGCCTTCGACCTGCGCGTCAAGGAGCACGGCTACCTCGCCGTCGGGCGGGTCGTGCTGCTGGCCGGCTTGCCCGCCGGGGCGCTCGTCGTCGCGAAGCCGGACTCCGCGCTGCGCAGCCGCTGGCTCCAGCTCGTCTGGGAGCTCGCGATCGCCTTCGGCGTCGGCGTCCCCGTCGCCTGGATCCTCCTCCTCTACTTCTCGCGCCGCATCACGGGGCCGCTCGAGGTCCTCTCGACGGCCGCCGACGAGGTCGCGGCCGGGAACTACGAGGTCGAGCTGCCCGAGCGCACCGGAGGCAGCGAGGTCAAGCTGCTCTCGGCGCGGTTCGGCGAGATGACCGCCAGGCTGAAGGAGTCCGAGGAGCTCTCCCGCCACTTCCTGATGTCGGTGTCGCACGAGCTGCGCACCCCGCTCACCGCGATTCGCGGCCACGTGGCTGCTCTGCGCGAGGGGGTCCTGGCCGACGAGGAGGCGCAGCAACGGTCGCTCGCCGTGATCGCCGAGGAAGGGCTGAGGCTCGAGCGGCTCGTCGGGGACGTGCTCGACCTCGCGAAGCTCGACGCGCGCCGCTTCACGCTCCTGCGCGAGGAGGTCGACATTCGCGCCCTCGTCGAGCGCGCCCACGCGGCCTTCGCGGAGGAGGCGAGGGCGCGCGGCATCGACTACGAGCTCGCGCTGGCCGGTGACGCCGCGCTTCTCACCGACGGCGACCGGGTGCTCCAGATCGTCTCGAACCTGCTCGCGAACGCGCTCCAGTGGACGCCCTCCGGCGGCCGCGTCGAGCTCTCGCTGGAGGTGCGCGACCGGGAGGCGAGGGTGGCGGTCGCCGACACCGGGCCGGGCATCGCGGCGGACATGCGCGAGCGGATCTTCCGGCCGTTCTGGCACGCGGAGGGCGGCGGGACGGGTCTCGGCCTGACGATCGCGCGGGAGCTCGCGCTCGCGCTGGGCGGCCGGCTAGAGCTCGAGAGCGAGCCGGGCCACGGGAGCCGCTTCACGCTCGTGCTGCCGGTGGAGGACGTTCAGCCGGTCTGACGCTCTTCGAGGTGGTAGACCGTCGCGTCGTCGCGGCGCAGGCCGTCCTCGATCCGGGAGAGCCGCTGCTCGACTCCCCGCCAGCCGGAGGCGACGAGGTCGACGAGCAGGCCGAGGTCGTCGACGCGGGCGTTGCGCTCGGCGAGCAGGTCGCCCTCGATCCGCTCGAGCCGCCTGATCACCTGGTTCATCAGCCCGCGCACCTCCGCCAGGTGCCGGGTGCTCGGCCGGAAGTGCCGCTGCAATCCGTCCTGGATCGCCTCGGGCAGCCCCGCCTCGAGCTCCGCCGTCGTCACGGCGAGCGCCTCGACGGCCGTCCGGGCCCGCTCGAGTGCCGCGTCGACCGCGGCCGGCTCGGCCCGTCCCGCAGCCGCCTCCTCGAGCCGCTGCTGTGCGCGTGCCATCGCTTCAGCGTCCACTGGGGGCCGACGATACAACTGTGGCCGGATGGACATCTCCGAGCTCGACTACGACCTGCCGCCGGAGCTGATCGCGCAGCATCCGGCCGAGCGGCGGGACGCGTCGCGGCTGCTCGTGTACGAGCGCGCGACGGGCGCCGTCCGGCATCGCACCTTCGCCGAGCTGCCGGCGGAGACCGGCGGCCACCTCGTCGTCGTGAACGACACGCGCGTCGTTCCCGCCCGAATCCCGATCGAGCGACCGCGGGGCGAGGTGCTGCTGCTCGAGCGGCGCGCCGACGGGACCTGGGAGGGCCTGGCGCGGCCGACGCGGCGGTTGCGGGCCGGCCGGCGCTACGGCCCGGTGGAGCTGCTCGAGCATCTCGGCGAGGGCCGCTGGCGGCTCCGCCTCGACGGAGAGCCGGCGGGGGAGACGCCGCTGCCGCCGTACATCACCGAGCCGCTCGCCGACCCCTCCCGCTACCAGACGGTCTACGCACGGGAGGCGGGCTCCGCCGCCGCGCCCACCGCCGGCCTCCACTTCACGCCGGAGCTGCTCGCGCGGCTCGAGCCGGTGCGGGTCACCCTGCACGTCGGTCTCGACACCTTCCGGCCGGTGACGGAGGAGCGGCTCTCCGAGCACCGCATCCACGGCGAGCGCTACGAGGTCGCGCCGGAGGCGTGGGAGCGGATCCGGGCTGCGGCACGGGTGCTCGCCGTGGGCACGACGACGGTGCGCGTGCTCGAGACGCTCGCCGCCGGCGGGCCGCTCGCCGGCCGGACGGAGCTGTTCGTCACGCCGGGCTTCGAGTTCAGGCGCGTCGACGCGCTCCTCACGAACTTCCACCTGCCGCGCTCGACCCTGCTCGCGCTCGTGATGGCGTTCGCGGGAGTCGAGGAGACGCGCCGCCTCTACCGGCTCGCGATCGAGGAGCGCTACCGCTTCTACTCGTTCGGCGACGCCATGCTCCTGCTCTGACGTTCGGGGCGGGCGTCAGCCGGTGGCCCAGATCAGCAGCAGGCTGCTGATCGCGACGCTCGCCCAGACGAGGGCGCCGAGCACGAGCGGCCGCGGTCCCGTGCTGCGCAGGGCGGAGAAGCGGGTGGACAGCCCGACTCCGGCGAGCGCCACCGTGATCAGGGCGACGCCGAGCTTCGAGGCGTCGTGCGCGAGAGACGCGCCGACGACACCCGTGCTGTTCACGGCCGCGGCGAGCACGAACCAGACCAGGAACCAGGGGAAGATGCGCCGGACGCTCCGCTCGCTTCGCTCGCCCGTGCGCCGCAGCCGCAGCCCTGCGAGCACGAGCACGATCGGGATGATCATCGTCGTGCGCGTCAGCTTCACGATCACCGCGTAGGCGCCGGCCGCGGGGCCGTACGCGTAGGCGGCGGCGACGACCGACGACGTGTCGTTGACGGCGGTGCCCGCCCAGAGGCCGTACGCATGCGAGGAGAGGCCCAGCAGGTGGCCGAGCACCGGGAAGAGGACGACGGCGACCATGTTGAAGGCGAAGATCGTGGAGACGGCGTAGGCGAACTCCGCGTCCGCCGCGCCGACGACGCCCGAGACGGCCGCGATCGCCGAGGCGCCGCAGATGCCGGTGCCGACCCCGACGAGCGTGCGCAGGACGGGGCCGATGCGCAGCAGCCGTCCTCCGACGGCCGCGACGAGCAGGGCCGCCGCGAGCGAGCCGAGCATCACGGGCAGCGAGTGCCCGCCGACCGACGCGACGCGGGTGAGGCTGAGGCTGAGGCCGAGGACGACGATCGCGCCCTGGAGGACGGTGCGGGAGGCGAACGCGAGCCCCGGGCGCAGCGCCGGACGCTCCCCGACCAGGGCGGCTGCGGCCGCGCCGAGCGCGAGCGCGAACACGGGCGCACCGACGAGGGGCACGAGGCTGCCGAGCGGCTCCGCGACCGCGGCCACCGCCAGTGCCGCGAGCAGTCCCGGCACGAGTGGCGGGGGCCTGAGGAGGAAGCGTGACTGCGGCCGGGCCGCAAGCTGGTCAGCCGAGCTCACGTCCAAGCCACGGTAGCGGCGCGGGCCGGGACTAGGCTTCGCGGCACCGGTGAGACCGCGGAGCGCGAACGAGTGGCGGGACTTCTGGCGCGACGGCGGCGAGCGGGCGCTCCATGCGCAGCTCGGGGAGCTCGCGCCGTACAGCGTCCGGATCGCGACGCTGCTCGGCAGCAACGCGCCGCTGCGGGCGCTCGTGGCCGAGATCGGCCGGATCCGCGAGCACGAGCTCGGCGGCCCCGCGGATGCCGAGGGCGACGCCGCGCTCGCCGCGCAGATCCACGCGTGGTTCGAGAGCGCAACGCTGCCGCGCTGAGCGGACCGGCGTCCTGCCCGGAGCGACGGCGCTCTAGGCTACGCCGATGGTGATCGCCGAGGAGCTGCTCGCCGTCGAGCCGTTCGCCGTGCTCGAGGGCCGGCTGCCTCTGTGAGCGGGAGCGGCGTCTTCACCCTGACGGCCTCGGACGGAGCCGCCCGCACCGGGATCCTCCGCACGGCGCACGGGGAGGTGCAGACACCCGCCTTCGTCCCCGTCGGGACGAAGGGGACGGTGAAGGCCGTGCATCCGGACGAGCTGCGCGCGCTCGGGGCCGAGGTCGTCCTCTGCAACAGCTACCACCTCCACTTCCGGCCGGGGGAGGAGCTCGTCGCCGGGCTCGGCGGCCTGCACGCGTTCATGGGGTGGGACGGCCCGATCGTCACCGACTCCGGCGGGTTCCAGGTCTTCTCGCTGCGCGACACGCTGCTCGAGGCGGACGACGACGGGGTCACCTTCCGCTCGGTCTACGACGGCCGCGCCGAGCGGTTCACGCCGGAGCTCGCGGCGCGGGTGCAGGAGCTGCTCGGCTCCGACATCGCGATGTGTCTCGACATCTGCCCGCCGGCCGGCGTCTCGCGTCCGGGGCTCGAGGAGGCGGTGCGGCGGACGACGCTGTGGGCGGGGCGGCAGCGCGACCTGCCGCGCGCCCCGGGCCAGCTCCGCTTCGCGGTCACGCAGGGCGGCCTCGACCCGGAGCTCCGCCGGCGCTCCTCCGAGGAGCTCGCGGCGCTCGACTTCGACGGTTACGCGATCGGCGGGCTGAGCGTGGGGGAGGAGCGCGAGCCGATGTTCGAGGCGACGAGCGAGGCCGCCGGTTTCCTCCCGGACGACAAGCCGCGCCACTTCCTGGGGATCGGCGACCCGGAGGGCGTGCTCGAGGTGATCGCGCGCGGCGTCGACACGTTCGACTGCGTCCTGCCGACCCGGACGGCGCGCACCGGCAGCGCGCTGACCCGCGAGGGGCGGCTCAACCTGCGCAACGCGCGCTTCGCCCGTGACGAGCGGCCGCTCGACGAGGATTGCGCCTGCCCGGCCTGCTCGCGGTTCAGCCGCGCGTACATCCGTCACCTCGTCAACCAGCAGGAGATCCTCGGGCTGCGGCTGCTCAGCCTGCATAATCTGCGCTTCCTGCTCGACGTCGTGGCCGGCGCGCGGCAGGCGATCGAGCGCGGCGACCTCAAGGCCTGGACGGCGGAAACCCTCGAGCGAGCGAAGGGAGCTGGGAGCTAGATGATCATCGGAGCGAGCAACAGCACGGGTTTCTTCCTGATCATCATCCTCGTCTTCTTCGTGCTCTGGCTGATCGTCGTGCGGCCGCAGCGGCGGCGGCAGTCGCAGCAGCAGCAGATGCTCCAGGACCTCCGGGTCGGCGACGAGGTGCTCACCGCCGGCGGGATCTACGGCGAGATCGTGCGCCTCGACGAGGACGAGGTCGGCATCGAGATCGCCCCGCAGCTCGAGGTACGGGTCGCCCGCCGGGCCATCGCGGCCGTCCTCTCCGAGCCGGAGGAGCCGGACGAGCCGGAGGACGGCGAGGAGCTCGAGGACCTCGAGGAGACCGAGGAGCCGGGCGAGGAAGACGCAGCCGGCGACCCGGACCGCGAGACTTCGGGCGAGGAGCACCCCGGCTAACCTGTTTGCGGTCTTGAAGGGTCCTGCATGAAGGAGCGCCGCAACTATCTCCTCCTCATGGGCGCGATCGCCGTCGCGCTCGTGGGCGTGATCCTGCTCGCCGTGCCGGGGTCGCCGATCGAGAAGAGGCCGACGCTCGGCCTCGACCTGCAGGGCGGGCTCGAGGTCGTGCTCAAGGCCGTGCCGGCGAAGGGCCAGCAGGTGACCGCCGCCCAGATGCAGGTCGCGCAGCAGATCATGGTCAAGCGGGTCGACAGCATCGGCGTCGCCTCGCCGAACGTCGCCGTCCAGGGCGGCAACGAGATCGTGATCCAGCTCGCCGGCGTGCACGACCCGGCGAAGGCCGCGGCGATCGTCGGCCAGACGGGCCAGCTCCAGTTCTACGACTTCGAGAAGGATCTCGCCCCGCCGACGCTCGACACGCAGGGCCGGCCGGCGCCCTTGCCGTCGCTCTACAGCCTCCTGAACCAGGTCAAGGCCGAGGCCAAGAAGGGCACGCCCCAGTGGTACTACCTCTTCCGGACGAACACGGTCACGACGAAGACGAAGGACAAGAACGGCAACACCAAGACGACGACCACGACGACGCACAAGAAGGTGCGGGGTCCCTATGCGACGAAGCGCCAGCTCCTCGCGCCCTCGGGCGGCAAGCTGCGGGCGAACACCGAGATCCTCGCGGTACCCGCGCACCGGACCGTCGTCTCCTGTCCGGTCAAGAACGGCTGCATCGGCGCGGGGACGAACGGCGTCTCGAAGAGCGGCACCTACTGGTACCTGTTCAAGTACTTCCCGCAGGCGCCGAGCGGGCCGCCGGAGCTGACGGGCAACGACCTCAACGAGTCGCAGATCAGCGCCGACTTCGACCCGCAGACGAACCAGCCGGAGGTCCTGCTCGGGTTCACGAGCCGCGGCGCGAAGGCGTTCCAGGCGATCACGAAGGCCGAGTACCAGCGCGGCCAGCGCCTCGCGGGCCTCGCCGGCCAGGCCGGCAACCAGAGTCCGACCGTCGTGCAGCAGTACGCGCAGCACAACGCGATCGTCCTCGACGGCGTGCTCGAGTCCACCCCGTACATCGACTACACCGACGGGAGCCTGAGCGACGGGATCGGGGGCGGCCAGGCACGGATCACGATCGGCTCGGGGGGGATCGGAGAGGCGAGGAGCCTCGCGCTCGTCCTCCAGAGCGGCTCGCTCCCGTACACGTTCCAGCAGATCGAGCGCACCGACGTCTCGGCGACCCTGGGCCGCAGCTCGCTCCACCAGGCGATCTGGGCGGCTGCGGCCGGTCTCGCGATCGTCGCGCTCTTCCTGCTCCTGCTCTACCGCTTCCTCGGCCTCGTCGCCGTCTTCGGCCTGATCATCTACGGCCTCCTCTACTACGCGGCGATCCTCCTCTTCAACGTCACGCTGACGCTGCCGGGCTTCGCAGGCCTGATCCTCACGATCGGCGTCGCAGCCGACGCGAACGTCGTCGTGTTCGAACGCATCAAGGAAGAGGTGCGGTCCGGGAAGTCCGTGCGAGCCGCGATCTCGGCCGGCTACGGCAAGGGCTTCCACACGATCCTCGACGCGAACGTCGTGACCGTGATCACGGCGATGATCATCTTCCTCATCGCGGTCGCGGACGTGAAGGGCTTCGCCCTCATGCTCCTGATCGGCACCGTGATCTCGCTGCTCACCGCGGTCGCGGCGACGCGCGCGATGCTCGGCCTGCTGAGCGGCTTCCGCTGGTTCGACAACCCGCGCTTCATGGGCGCGCACGGCCAGCAGACGGCGAAGTGGCTGCAGATCGACTTCATGAAGCGCCGCAACCTGTGGCTCGCGATCTCGGCCGTGGTGATCGTCGCCGGTGCGGTCTCGCTCGGCACGCGTGGCGTCAACCTCGGGATCGACTTCAAGGGCGGCACGCAGATCACGTTCAAGACGCACCAGGCGTACTCGCAGCCGACGGTTGCGGGCTTCATGGCGCAGCAGGGCCAGCGCGACGCCGTCGTCCAGGGCGCGGGCTCGACGGTGGACGGCGGCTTCCAGTCGTGGCAGATCCGGACGGAGTCGCTCACCGGGTCGGCCCAGACGAACCTGACCAAGAACCTGACGCGTCAGTTCGGGGCCTACTCGGAAGGGGTGAAGAACGTCTCGGCGACGTTCGGCCACCAGATCGCGATCGACGCGATCTACGGGATCATCGTCTCGCTGCTCCTCATCGTCCTCTACATCTGGATCCGCTTCGACGTCAAGTTCGCGGTCCCGGTGATCATCGCGATGCTCCACGACATCGCCGTCACGGTCGGCTTCTACTCGATCGTCGGCAAGCAGGTCTCGATCGCGACCGTGGCCGCGGTGCTGACCGTGCTCGGGTACTCGATCTACGACACGATCATCATCTTCGACCGCGTCCGCGAGAACGTGCCGCTCATGCGACGGTCGTCCTTCGCCACGATCGCCAACGTCTCGCTGTGGGAGACGATCCGCCGCTCCCTGGCCACGACGTTCATCACGCTGCTGCCGATCATCTGCCTCGAGATCCTCGGCGGCGCGACGCTCAAGGACTTCGCCTTCGCGCTCATCGTCGGCGTCACCTCGGGCGCCTACTCCTCGATCTTCATCGCGGCGCCGCTGCTCACGATCTGGAAGGAGCGCGAGCCCGAGTACGCGCGGCGGAAGGCGCAGGCCGCCGTCGGCGAGCCGGAGCCGGCGGTCGCCTTCGCGGGCGTGGGCGGCGACGGCGGTTCGGTCGCGCTCGCCGAGTCGGAGTCCGCCCTCGCTGCGGAGTCGACGCCGGAGCTCGTCGACGCCGTGACCTCGACTCCCTCCGAGCCGGCCGCGCAGGCGCGGCGCGAGAAGCGGCGCCAGCGGCGACGCTCGAGGCCACATGGCCGCGCGCGGTAGCGGCCGGCTTCTCCTCGACACGGTCGAGGAGCTGCTCGCCGAGCTGCCCGGGCGGATGCGCGGCAGCCGCGATCGGTTCTCCGAGCAGGCCCTCTCGCTGCTCCGCTCGATCGCGGACGAGCTCGATCTCGTCACGCGCGAGGAGCACGAGGAGCTGGAGCTCCGCGTCGCCCAGCTCGAGCACCGGCTGCGGCTGCTCGAGGGGCCGCGCGACCTGCCGCCCCCTGCGGCCTGACCCGACCGGCCCGGCGCCCGCCGGCCGCAGCGCGGACCCGGCCGCTTCGGCCACGTCCCTCGACCTGGTCCCGGCACCTGGATCCGGTCGCGGGACACGTCCCGACCGGACACGTCCCGCCGGGGCCGTGTCTCTAGCGCGGCTGGAGCCGCCGCCGCCGGCTGCTACCGGTCGCGGAAGCGGCCGAGCGCGCGGCTCTTGTGGCCGAGTGTCGCGGCGAGGAACGTCTCGGCGTCGTAGACGATGAAGCCGCAGACCGCCGCGAGCGGCAGCTCGGCGAGCGCCGCCTCGGCGACCGCCTCCCAGAAGTCGCCTCCGCTCTGGGAGGTGACGACGTCGAACCACGCATCGCAGCAGAGCATCGTCCCGGTCACGGCCGCAAGTGGGACGAGCCACTGCGAGCCGCGGAGCGCCGCCCAGGCCGTCGCGGCGAACGAGCCGGCGAGCGCGACGTCGAAGCCGACCCAGGCGAGGTCGTAGTGGTGGGTGACGTGGCGCGAGGGCAGCGTGAACGTGAGATAGAGGGTCCACGGGACGAGCCCGACGGCGACGAGGCCGAGCAGCGCCGTCATCCAGCGCGGCAGCGGGATGCGCAGCGGCTCGTCGGGCTCGTCGGGCTTGTCGCGGCGGTCGTCCTGAGGCTCGTGCACGAGCACGTTGTACCCTGGCGGCGTGATGCTGAGGCTGCCGGGCGCTCCCACAGCGGAGCGAATCCTCGCCTGGGCCGCGGCGTTGGTCGGCGTGATCGGGATCGTCTCGGCGGTGACGCCGGGCATGGCGAACCGGGTCGAGCTCGTGCGCGGCGTCCTGCCGCCGGGCTGGCCGGAGGCGGCTCGCGTCCTGACCGTCGCCTTCGGTCTCGGCCTGATCTGGCTCTCCCGCTCGCTCGCCAAGCGCCGGCGCCGCGCCTGGCAGCTCGCGGTCGCCGTCGTCGTGGCGTCCGCGGCGGCGCACCTCGCGAAGGGACTCGACTTCGAGGAGGCGGCGATCTCCCTGCTGCTGCTCGCCGCCCTCGTCCGCTGGCGGAGCCGCTTCGACGTCCCCGGCGATCCGGCGAGCGTGCGGCCGCTGCTCGGCCTCGGCGCCGCGCTCGCGGGCCTCGCGGCCGTCGTGATCGGGGAGGAGCTGCGCGGGGCGGAGCTACCGCACCGCGCCGCCGACGGGCTGACGGGACTCGGGATCATCCTCGGCCTCGCGGCCCTCTACTTCTGGCTGCGGCCGTTCGGCCAGGCCGTGGTGCAGACGGTCGGGGAACGGCGGGTCGCCCGGGCGCTCGTCGAGACGTACGGCAGCGACAGCCTCTCCTTCTTCGCGCTGCGCCGCGACAAGAGCTACCTCTTCTCGCCGACCCGCCGCGCCTTCGTCGCCTACCGCGTCGTCGCGGGAACGGCGCTCGTGAGCGGCGATCCGGTGGGCGACGAGGAGGAGATCGACGCACTCCTCGCGGAGCTGCAGGGGCTGGCGCGGGCGCACGGCTGGCGCCTCGCGGTCGTGGGCGCGTCGGAGGATCACC
Organism: uncultured Gaiellales bacterium; assembly: GCA_964602945.1. Classification (GTDB taxonomy): domain Bacteria; phylum Actinomycetota; class Thermoleophilia; order Gaiellales; family Gaiellaceae; genus Palsa-739. Next base: position 10,496 of record CAZRTE010000040.1, on the reverse strand, counting down.
TCGACCGCTATCGCGCCCTCGGTCTCAAGCCGGTTGCGATGGGGGAGGAGGCGGTGCTGCGGCCGGACGAGTTCTCGCTCGAGGGACGGTCGATCCGGAAGGTGCGCCAGTCGGTCTCCCGGGTGCGCAAGGCGGGCTACTCGTTCCGGGTCGTCGCCGCGGAGGAGATCGACCCGGCGCTCGAGGCGGAGCTCGCGCGCGTCTCCACTGCCTGGCGTGGCGGACAGCCGGAACGAGGCTTCTCGATGGCGATCGACGAGCTCCACGTCCCGGGCACCGTGCTCGCGCTCGCGACGGAGGACGGCGCCGCCGGGGCGGAGCACGTCGGCGGCTTCCTCCACCTCGCCCCCGTTCAGCAGGCTGGAAGCGCCGGCGGCCCGGGCGGCGGCTGGTCGCTGAGCTCGATGCGCCGCCGGCCCGAGGCGCCGAACGGCCTGACCGAGTTCCTGATCGCCGAGACGCTCGCCTGGGCGGGGGAGACGGGAGCGAACGAGGTCTCGCTCAACTTCTGCGCCCTGACCGACTTCCTCGCGCCCGAGCGCGCGACGACGCCGCTGCGCCGGCTCGTCCGCCGCCTGCTCCTCGTCGCCGACAACGTCTTCCAGCTCGAGCGGCTGTACGCGTTCAACCGCAAGTTCTTCCCGGAGTGGCGGCGCCGCTACATCTGCGTCGAGCGGCTCAGCGACCTCCCGGTCGTCGGGCTCGCGTACCTCCACGCGGAGTCCCTGCTCGTGCTGCCGGGGCCGTGGACGCGCCGGCGCGAGCAGCGGCGCCGGGCGGCGGCCTGACACCGGCCCTCCGCTCCGCGTAGCCTTTTCCCATGAGCACCACCCGCAGCATCGGGCGCCTCTCGGAGATCGCCCAGGTCATGGTGCGCCACGGTTTCGGCTACTTCCTCGAGGCGCACCGGCTCAGCGACCTCGTACCCGGGCGTTCCGCCGAGGCGCGGATCGCGGCCGCGGCCGCCGAGCAGGGCTCCTCCTCCGCGCGCGGCCAGCACCTGCGCGAGGTGCTCGACGAGCTCGGACCGACCTTCGTCAAGTTCGGGCAGCTCCTCTCGACCAGGCCCGACGTCGTGCCGCCGGACATCGTCGTCGAGCTGCGGGCCCTGCAGGACGACGTACGGCCGTTCCCGTTCGAGCAGGTGGAGCGTGTGCTCGAGGAGGAGCTCGGCAACTCGCTCGAGCGGCTCTTCCTCGACTTCGAGCCGGCGCCGGTCGCGGCCGCCTCGATCGGCCAGGTGCACCGCGCGACGCTGCCCAACGGGCGCCGGGTCGCCGTCAAGGTGCAGCGCCCGGGTGCGCCGCGCCAGATCGAGGCAGACCTCGGCCTCCTCTACCAGGCGGCGCGGCTCGTGCGCGAGCGCGTCCGCGCCCTCGACTTCGTGGACGCGCGCCAGGTCATCGACGAGTTCGCCCGCTCGATCCGCAAGGAGCTCGACTACCGGCTCGAGGGGCGCAACGCGCAGACGTTCCACCGCCGCTTCGCCGGGAGCCCGCACGTCCGCGTGCCGAAGGTCTACTGGCAGTACAGCCGGGCCCGCGTGCTGACGCTCGAGTGGATCGACGGGATCCAGCTCGCCGACGTCGACCTCGCCTCGATGACGCTCGACGAGCGGCGCGAGCTCGCGTACCGGATCACCGAGACGTGGATGACGATGATCTTCCGGCACGGCTTCTTCCACGGCGACCCGCACCCGGCCAACATCTTCCTCACGCCCGAGACCGGGACGATCGGCCTCGTCGACTTCGGCTCCGCCGGGATGCTCACCGACGACGACATGTCGAAGCTGACCGGCCTGTTCATCGACGCCGCGAACGAGAACATCGAGCAGCTGCCGAAGCGGCTCGGCGACCTCGGAGTCCGCTATCCGAGGGAGCGCGAGCAGGAGCTCCTCGGCGAGCTGCGCGAGCTCTACTACCGCTACTACGGCGCGGGCCTGAGCGAGATCGACCCGATCCAGGTCATCCGCGAGGGGTTCCAGCTCATCTACTCGCTCAACCTGCGGCTCCCGACCCGCTTCCTCCTCCTCGACCGCGCCATCGCGACGCTCGCCTCCGTCGGCCAGGAGCTCTATCCGGACTTCAACGTCTTCGACGTGGCGCGGCCGTATGCGCGCGACCTGATGCTCGAGCGGTTCACGCCCGAGCGGATGGCGCGGCGCGCCCGGCGCGAGACCGTCCGCTACGCGCAGGTCCTCGCCGAGGTGCCGCTCCAGTTCCACGACTTCATGGAGGAGATCCGGGACGGCCAGATCGAGGTCGGCTTCGTGCACAAGGGACTGGACGAGTTCCTCGAGAGCATGCATCTCGCCTTCAACCGGGTCGTGATCGCGCTCGTCGTCGTCGGCGGCCTGATCGGCTCGAGCCTGATCGGGATCTTCGCCACGGGCGGCCCGCACATCCTCGGCGTCAACATCATCTCGGTCGGCGGCTTCGCGCTCTCGGCCGTGCTCGGGATGTGGCTGCTCTGGGGCGTCGTCCGGTCGGGCCGGCTGTAGGGGGCCGGGAGAGGCTTGCTCGAGCTCGAGACGATCCGGGAGGCGCCGAAGGCACTGCTGCACGACCACCTCGACGGCGGCCTGCGCCCGGCGACGGTCGTCGAGCTCGCCGCCGAGGTCGGCTACGGCGAGCTGCCGACCGCCGATCCGGGGGAGCTCGCCCAGTGGTTCCTGCGCGGCGCCGACCGCAAGAGCCTCGAGCTGTACCTCGAGGGGTTCAGGCACACCGTGGCGCTGCTGCAGACCCGCGACGCGCTCGAGCGCGTGGCGGCCGAGTGCGTGGAGGATCTCGCCGCGGACAACGTCGTCTACGCGGAGGTGCGGTACGCGCCCGAGCTGTCCACCGAGGGCGGTCTGACCCTGGACGAGGTGGTGGCGGCGATTCTCGACGGCTTGCGCGAGGGCGAGCGGCGGGTGCGGAAGCAGGGCGGGAGGATCGTGCTCAAGCTGCTCGTGTCGGCCATGCGGCAGGCGGCCCGCTCGGTCGAGGTCGCGGAGCTTGCGGTGCGCCACCGGGACGAAGGCGTGGTCGGCTTCGACATCGCCGGCCCGGAGGCCGGGTTCCCGCCGACGCGCCACCTCGACGCCTTCCAGCTGATCCAGCGCGAGAACTTCCACGTGACCATCCACGCGGGCGAGAGCTTCGGCCTGCCGTCGATCTGGGAGGCGCTGCAGTGGTGCGGTGCCGAGCGGCTCGGTCACGGCGTCCGGATCGTGGAGGACATCAGCGTCCGGCCGGACGGCTCGGTCGAGCTCGGGCGCCTGGCGTCGTTCGTGCGCGACCGCCGTGTGCCGCTCGAGCTCTGCCCGACGTCCAACGTCCAGACGGGAGCGGTCGCCTCGTTCGAGGAGCACCCGATCGACCTCCTGCGCCGCCTGCGCTACCGCGTCACGGTCAACACCGACAACCGCCTGATGAGCGGCGTGACGACGAGCTCCGAGTTCCACGCGCTCGTCGAGGCGTTCGGCCTCGATCTCCACGAGATGGAGTGGCTGACGACGAACGCGATGAAGAGCGCGTTCGCTCCGTTCGACCAGCGGCTCGAGATCATCAACGAGGTGATCAAGCCGGGGTTCGCGCGGCTGCACGCCCGGCAGGCGCGCGTGCTGGCCGGGACCCCGCAGCCGGGCGGCTGAGACGGCGGGAGCGAGATCCCTCCGGCGGCCGAGGCCCGCCGGGGCAGTTCGTCACCCTTTTGCGCGAAAGGACATCTGGCGCGGGCCGATCCGCCTGCGTAGCCTCGCGCCATGACCGCTCTTCTCCTCGCCGAGCCGGAGCCCACCGTGCGGGGCTTCCTCGAGCGCCAGCTCCGCAACGACGGCTTCGACGTCGTCTCCTGCGAGCGCGCCGAGCAGCTGCCGCGCGCGGCCGATCCCGACGTCCTCCTGCTCGGGGACGCCGATGCGCTCGACCGTGGAGTCGTTCCCGACTGTCCGGTGATCGTCCTCGGCGGCTCCGACCCGGCCGCGCGCGTCCGGGCGCTCGCGCGGGCCGACGACTGCCTGGCGAGGCCGTTCGTCTACGAGGAGCTGCTCGCACGCATCCACGCGCTGCTGCGGCGCTGCCCGCCCCGCCTCGAGCTGATCGACCTCGGCCCGCTCGTGATCGACCGGGCCGCCCGGCGCGTCGTGGTCGAGGGCCGGGAGGTGGAGCTGGCGGCGAAGGAGTTCGCGCTGCTCGTGAAGCTCGCGTCCGACCCCGACCGGGTCTTCACGCGCGAGCAGCTGCTCCGCGACGTCTGGGGCTTCCGCACCTTCGTCCCGACCCGCACGCTCGAGTCCCACGCCTCGCGCATCCGCCGGAAGCTCGAGGCAGCCGGCCTGCCCGGCTGGGTCGTGAACGTCTGGGGCGTGGGCTACAAGCTGCGCCACGTCCCGTCCCTGAACAGGGACGGCTCGCGGGCGGCGGAGCCGCCGTCCGCCGTCGGCGCTACGGCCTAGCCGAAGTGGCCCCAGCGGGTCGCGATCACGAGGCAGACGAAGCCGATCGCGAGCGCGAGGCCGCCGAGCGTCTGGCCGGCGCGCTTGCCGAACGGCGTCAGCCCGCCGAGCAGGAGCAGGATGCCGCCGATCGCGCCGAGCGCCTCTCCGACCTCGGCCAGCCGGATTCCCGTGTGTGCCTTGAGGGCGAGAGCGAGGAGTGTCATGCGGCGATGATCGCGGCGGCGGCGGACGGCACGGCCACCGTCCGCCGGGGCCGTCGTCCTAGAGCAGTGCGCCCTCGAGCCGGAGCAGCCACTCCTTCCGCTCGAGGCCGCCGCCGTAGCCCGTCAGGCTGCCGCTCGCGCCGACGACGCGGTGGCAGGGGAGGACGATCGGCAGCGGGTTCCGGTTCATGACGGTGCCGACGGCACGGGCGGCACGGGGCGAGCCGACCTGTGCGGCGAGCGCGCCGTACGTCGTCGTGTGCCCGTACTCGACGCGGCGCAGCTCCGCGAGGACGCGCCGGTGGAACTCCGGCGCCGCGCGGAGGTCGAGCTCGAGGTCGAACGAGCGCCTGCGGCCGGCGAAGTACTCGTCCAGCTCGCGCCGGACGCGGTCGACCGCCGGTGAGCTGCGCAGGACGCGAGCGCCGAAGTCGCGGGCGAGCCGCTCGAGCTCCTGCTGCGGCTCCGGGTCGAACCTGACGCGGCAGAGGCCCTGGTCGCTCACGCCGACGAGCAGCGAGCCGACCGGCGTGTCGTCGAGGACGTCGTAGGCGACGTCGAGGGCGCCGGACGCGGCTGCGGTCGCGCGAAAGCGCTCGTCGAGTGCGATGGGTACTCCGGTCATCGTTGCTCCTTCTCCTTGCGCAGCCGCCGCACGCCGGCGGAGGCCGCTTGGCGGGCCGCCTGCTCGTTCGAGCCGAGCGCGTCTCCGATCGCCTCGTAGTCGAGGTCGTAGCCGTAACGAAGGACGACCGCGGCGCGCTCCTTGTGCGGCAGTCCCGCGGTCAGCGCGGCGAGCTCCTCGAAGGCCGGACGCGAGTCCTCGCCCGCCGGCTCGACCGCCAGCTGTGCCGCCGGCCGCTCCCGCCGCCCGGCATCCACCACCGCGTTCGCGGCGATCGTCAGCACCCACGCCCGCAGGTGCTCGCCGTGCTCGAGCCGGTCGTACGCGCGCAGTGCCCGCAGGAACGTGTCCTGGAACAGGTCGTCGGCGCGCTCGCGCCCGGCCCGCCGGCGGAGGAAGGCGAGCACCTCGGCCTTGTGCGTCTCGTAGAACCGCTCGAAGGGAGGGATCGACGCGGTGCGGATCATCGACCACTGAAACGTACTGCGGGTTCAAGATGTGAGGCGATGAGAGTGGCCGTGGTCGGACACGTCGAGTGGGTGGAGTTCGTGCGCGTCGCGCACGTCCCGGCGCCCGGCGAGATCGTGCACGCGCTCGAGACCTGGGAGGAACCGGCCGGCGGAGGCGCCGTGGCCGCCGTCCAGCTCGCCAACCTCGCCGGTTCCTGCCTCTTCTTCACGTCCCTCGCCGACGACGCGCTCGGCCGCCGCGCACGGGTGGAGCTCGAGGGGCGCGGCGTCACGGTCCACGCGACGCGGGCGGAAGGCTCCCAGCGCAGGGCGCTGACGCACGTCGACGACACCGGCGAGCGGACGATCACCGTGCTCGGCCACAAGCTGCTGCCGCGCGGCGAGGACGGGTCGCTGCCGTGGGAGGAGCTCTCCCGCTGCGACGCCGTCTACTTCGTCAGCGGGGACGTGCCCGCGCTCCGGGCGGCCCGGCGGGCCGGGGTGCTCGTCGCGTCCGCCCGGGAGCTGCCCACCCTGGGGCGCGCCGGCGTCGAGCTGGACGTCCTCGTCGGCAGCGGCACCGACGTCGGGGAGCGCTTCGAGCCGGGGGAGCTCGATCCGGCGCCGGGCATCGTCATCACGACGGCCGGCGGCCTCGGAGGCTGGATCCGGCCGGGTGGCCCCTTCCGCGCGGCGCCGCTGCCGGGCCCTGTCTCGGACGCCTACGGCTGCGGGGACTCCTTCGCCGCCGGCGTCACGTACGGGCTCGCGCTCGGGGAGCCCGTGGACGAAGCGGTCGCGCTCGGCGCCCGGTGCGGCGCCGCCGTGCTCACCGGGCGCGGCGCATACACGGGCCAGCTCACCGCCGCCGGCCTCTGACGGGCGCACCTCGTGACGCTCTCGTAACGGTGGCTGCCACCGTGCCGTCGGTGTGCCGCGAATGCGTCCGAGGGGTGGACAGGTGGGGGATAGTGGGGTAAAGTGGCGCGAAGTGGCGCGACAGGGAGAGCCGCCCCATGCTCCTCGGCGAGTACGAGCACACGATCGACGACAAGAACCGTCTCACACTTCCGGCGAAGTTCCGCCGGGAGTTCGAGGACGGGATCGTCGTCACGCGTGGGATCGAAGACTGTCTCTATGCCTATACGCGAGGCGGTTGGGATCACCTCGTCGAGTCGACGCTCGCGACGTTCCATCCGCTGAGCAAGGAGGGCCGCCGGATGCAGCGCCACTTCTTTTCCGCTGCCGCGGACGCCGTTCCCGACAAGCAGGGCCGCGTGAGCATCCCGCCTGCGCTGCTCGAGCACGCGAAGCTCGGCCGGGACGTCGTCGTCGCCGGGGTCAACGACCACCTCGAGATCTGGGACCGCACTGCCTGGCGGCGCGAGCTCACCGAGGTCGAAGGGAGTGCTGAGGATGTTGCCGAACGTCTTGCAGCCCAAGGAAGCTGACCACGTCCCCGTCCTCGCGGAGGAGGTACGGGCCTCCCTCGCGGTGCAGCCGGGCGAGACGGTCGTCGACGCCACCTTCGGCGCGGGCGGCCATGCGGCGATCCTCGCCGCCGACCTGCGCGGCCGGGGGAAGCTGATCGCGATCGACCGCGATCCGACCGCGCGCACGTATTTCGAGCGCCTGCAGCAGCACTCCCGCGTGAACATGCGGCTCCTGCGCGGCGACTTCGGCGTCGTCCTGCCGCAGCTCGCGGAAAACGGCGTTCGCGCGGACGCGATCCTGCTCGACGTCGGCGTCTCGTCGATGCAGCTCGACCGGCCCGAGCGCGGGTTCTCGTACGCGGCGGACGCTCCGCTCGACATGCGCATGGACCCGACGCAGGAGCTGAGCGCCGCCGACCTCGTCAACACGTGGAGCGAGCGCGACCTCATCACGATCTTCCGGCGCTACGGCGAGGAGCGCTACGCGAAGCAGATCGCCCGCGCCGTCGTCCGGCGGCGGCGCGAGCAGCCGTTCGAGCGCACCGGCGAGCTCGTCGACACGATCAGGGCCGCGATCCCCGCACCGGCGCGCTTCGGCGACGGCCATCCGGCGAAGCGCGTCTTCCAGGCGCTGCGGATCGCGGTCAACGACGAGCTCGAGTCGCTCTCGGCGGCGCTGCCGGCGGCGCTCGAGATGCTCCGGCCCGGCGGCCGGCTCGCGGTGATCTCCTTCCACTCCCTCGAGGACCGGATCGTCAAGCGCTTCCTCCGCGCCCGCGAGCGCGGCTGCACGTGCCCGCCCGACTTCCCGATCTGCGTCTGCGGGCACGAGCCGGAGCTGCGGGCGCTGCAGCGGCGGCCGATCCGGCCGAGCGGAGCCGAGGTCGCGGCCAACCCGCGCGCCGCATCGGGACGCCTGCGCGCGGCCGTGAAGGTCGAGACGGCTGCGAGCTGATGGCCGCCGTCGACTGGTTCGCGTCCGCAACAGTCGCAGAGCCCCTGCGGCCGACCCGGCGGCGGCGACCCCAGCCGCGTCCGGCTGCCGCTCCCCGCTCGCGCCGGCGCCGCCCGGCGCAGCGGCGCATCAGGGGCCACATCATCTGGATGACCGCGTTCGCCCTGCTGCTCGTGGGCGTCGTCGCCGTCAACGTCGCCGTCCTGCGCACGAACGTCGCCGTGCACCGGCTCGACGACCAGCGTGCCAAGCTCGAGGCGCGCAACGAGGTCCTCGCCTCGAAGCTCTCCGCCCTGAGCTCGGCGCCGCGGATCGCGGCGGCGGCGCACAAGCTGGGGCTCGTCGAGGCGCCGGCGGCCGGCACGTCCTACCTCGATCTCGCCCCGCGCGGGCGCTGAGAGATGCCCGGCCGCGTCGTCAACGCGCGACTCCGCCTGCTCCTGCTGCTCGTCTTCCTCGTCTTCGCGGGGCTCGGCGCGCGCGCCGCGTGGCTCCAGACCGTGCGCGCCTCGGCGCTCGCCGCGCGCGCGCAGACGCAGTCGAAGTGGGACGTGCAGCTGCCGGCCGGCCGCGGCACGGTCTTCGACCGGCTCGGGACGCCGCTCGCGATCAGCCAGCAGGCGACCGACGTCACCGCGAACCCGCTGCAGATCTCCCAGCCGCACAAGGAGGCGCGGATCGCCGCGCACGTGCTCGGCATCCCGGTGGGCCCGCTGTACAAGTTGCTCGCCGATCGCACCCGCGGCTTCGTCTACGTCCAGCGGAAGGCGCCGCAGGCCCGCGCGGCTGCGCTCGAGAAGCGCGGCCTCGCCGGGTTCTCCTTCACGCCCGACGAGCGGCGCGTCTACCCGCAGGGAACGGTCGCCGCGCCCGTGCTCGGGTACGTCGGGACCGACAACACCGGTCTCGCCGGGCTCGAGCTCGAGCTGAACAGGCAGCTGGCCGGCCGGCCCGGCCGGGAGACCGTCGTACGGGACGCGCTCGGCCAGGTCATCGAGACGACGCGGAACCGGCCGGCCCGCGACGGGCGCGACATCTTCCTCACGCTCGACAGCCACATCCAGGCGAACGCCGAGCAGGTGCTGAAGTCGGCGGTGCGCGAGTGGCACGCGAAGGCTGCGATGGCGATCGTGCTCGACCCGCACACCGGCGCCATCCTCGCGCTCGCGCAGGAGCCCGGCTACAACGCGAACGACTTCCCGCAGACGGCGGCAACCCTCACCGTCGAGCACGCCGTGACCGACGTCTACGAGCCGGGCTCCGTCTTCAAGGTCGTGACGATCGGCGGGGCGCTCACCGAGCACAAGGTGACCCCGGAGACGGCCTTCACGCTCCCGTACTCGATCCACGTGGCCAACAAGGTGATCCACGACGCCGAGGTCCGGCCGACCGAGCGGATGACGGTCGCGCAGATCCTCCAGCGTTCCTCCAACGTCGGCGCGGTGACCATCGCCCGGCGCTATCTCGGCCAGGCGGGGCTCGAGAAGTGGATGCGCCGCTTCGGCTTCGGACAGAAGACCGGGATCGACTTCCCCGCCGAGAGCGCGGGCCTCCTGCCCCCGTACTGGTCGGGGTCGACGATCGGCACCGTCCCGGAGGGACAGGGCGTCTCCGTCACGGCGATCCAGCTCGCAGCAGCCTACGGCGCGATCGCGAACGGCGGCGAGTGGGTCCAGCCGCACCTCGTCGACCACGTCCTCGGCCAGAAGCCGCCCCGCCTGCGCCGGCGTCGCATCCTCCCGGCGGCCATCGACCGGGAGCTGCGGGCGATGCTCAGGGGCGTCGTCTCCGACCAGGGAACCGCGGAGCTCGCCAAGATCCCGGGCTACGCGGTCGCCGGGAAGACGGGGACTGCGCAGGTGCCCGGGCCGAACGGCTACCTGCCGGGCAAGTACATCGCCACCTTCATCGGGATGGTGCCCGCGTCGAAGCCGCGCCTCGTCGTGCTCGTGAGCATCGACGAGCCGCAGGGTCAGATCTACGGCGGCCTCGTCGCCGCTCCCGCCTTCTCGCAGATCGCCTCCTTCGACCTCCAGTACCTCGCCGTCCCGCCGGATCTCCCCCTCAAGTAGCCGGGCGACGAGCTCGGAGCTCACGGACGCTTCGCGTCCGCTCGCTGGGGAGCGGTACTGCGCCGCCGGGAGAGCGCGGTCTCCCGGCGGCTCCGTGCTGTTTGTCTCGGGGTTGTCCGGATGGGAGGCCTACCTCGTGTGCTCGCGCGCGGCAGAGGCCGGCGCGAGCACAGTCCGGCCTCCGCGTACGCTCACGCGTACGCTGCGGCCCTTGGCGCAAGGGTGTGGTTGAAGCCTTAGACCCCTCGTCGGCGCCAGGTCGGCGGCGTAAGGAGAGCGAAGCGAAGCCTTACGACACCGCCGAACCCGTCGCGG